>NZ_CP022754.1:717500-877500 GCF_002257605.1 Parabacteroides sp. CT06
AATACGCAATTCGTCATGATAAAACCATCCACGAGGATAATCATCTTCAGTTCGGCGGCACGCAACATGCCTCCTACAGCCATAACCATCTCATACCCTCCGAAGTAGCGCATTACATCCAAGGCGCTTCCATCCCCCTTATAATTCTCCAACGAGCGTTTCAGTACGTTGTATTTATGCCGTACGCCCTCGCTGTCCAGTCCACTACCGGCCCCCACACAGTCGATCAATGGGATTTGTGTGAGGCAAGTCATCCACATGCTGGAAGCCGCCGTATTCCCGATACCCATCTCTCCGAAACTGATCACGTTACAGCCTTCGTTGTAACAATCCGTCACGATATCGGCTCCGTATTGAAGGGCTTTCTCCATTTCCTCCACGGTCATGGCCGCCTCGTGAAGAAAGTTACGGGTTCCTCCCTTGCGCACCTTGCGGTCGATAAGTTGGGGGATAACGGGGAAATCGAAATCCACGCCGCCATCCACGATCTTCAACTCAAACCCATGCTGGCGGGCAAGGTAGCAAACTCCCGCTCCTCCGTTCAAGAAATTATGGATCACTTGGCGAGTTACCTCCTTGGGAGATTTGCTTACGCCCTCGTCGGCGATGCCGTGATCCGATGCATAGATTACGTTCACGGGATGACGCAAGACAGGCGATAAGGTTTGCTGGATCAATCCCACTTGCAGGGCGAGCGCCTCGAGCGTTCCCAATGAGCCTTTCGGCTTTGTCAGATTATCGATCTTGTCTTGTAAAGCGGCCTCCAGCCCTTTGTCCGGGGCCTCGATGTGAAATTGTATCATGATAGTAGTATTTTATATAAGTCGTTGTTCTTATTCCTTGATCTTGACGGGGATTCCGCTGACCATCAAGACAACCTCGTCCGCTTTAGAGGCAATATATTGGTTGAGCCAGCCTTGCATATCGGTAAATTTACGTTGCACCTCGTCTATCGGCACGCCTCCCATACCCAGCTCGTTCGTCACGAAGATCAGGTAGGCATCTTGCTGGGAGAGTTTATCGAACTCCGCTTTGAGGAGGGAGAGGGATAATTCCACGTCGCTTTGATTGTCGAAGAAGAAATTCGTTCCCCAAAGGGTTACGCAATCGATCACCACGACACGATCGGTAAGATCGTGGCGGCTCAAGTATTTCTCTTCCTCTATATTGGTCCACTCGGGTCCACGGTCTCGCTGGTGGCGTTCCACCCGCTTCCGGAACTCTTCGTCCCAGATGCGGGAGGTAGCTAGGTAAACCGGGTTGGGCGACAGCGATAAGGCGAGCCTCTGTGCGTACCCGCTCTTGCCGGACCGCTGTCCTCCAGTCACTAAGATCACTTTCTTACTCATCGCCTCCGTGATTCCTGTTTTTCCGGTGGGCGGCACGTTTCGCCTTGTTGATCGGGTTGTTCTTGCTCGTCTTCCGAAGGGCGGCCGATTTCGGGTTGGCGGCGATCCGCTGCGCCACCGCCGATTTGCTCAGTGCCTTTCCGAACTTGGGGCGTAAGGCATCCCGCAATAACTTCTCCTCGTCGGTAAGCTTGGCGGTCTTGGATTTCCAGCCTCCCTCTTTCTGCGCCTTACGGGCGGCAGCGTATTTATTGAACTTTCCGAACTTCTCCATTTTAGCGCCTTCATGGCCTCCCTTGTTCTCGGGTTTCGCTTTCCGGAGCGTGCCGAGTAATTCTTTTTCTTGCTGCATCTCCTTTTTCTCCTCCTCTTGCAGGCGGATATATTTCTCTACGTTCAAGCGTTCACCGTCCACCAATACGACATCCTCCGCCGTGACCTTCTGGCCTACGTGCGGTTGCTTGCCGTTTACGGTTACCCGTTCCATCTCGATGAAATTGTCCGCTTCCCGGCGTGAGCAAACACCGGCTTCGCTTATCAGTTTGTTTAATCTAATTTCCATATTATTAATATTATATTATTAGTAAAATAAGGGTGACGATCACACCCATCAACAGTTCCGTATTGCTATTCACTTGAATGGCGATACGCATATCCTCGGTCGTGAAAGGCCTCGCGTTCGTCCCGATATAAGGCTTCTCCACCGGTTTGCCGAAATAATCGTGCGTCCCCCCGAACTGGCAGTCCAAGACCGCCGCCAAGGCCGCTTCTGGATAACCGGAATTAGGGCTTGCGTGTTCAGGGCCGAAACGCCGTACGAAATCCCTTTTCCCCCAATTATTGGAGACAAGCAACATCAAATAGGCCGTGAGGCGGGCCGGGATGTAATTGGCGATATCGTCGATTAGCGCCGCTATCCGTCCGAACTCTAGGTAACGCTCATTCTTATAACCGATCATCGAGTCCAGTGTATTCACCATCTTGTAAGCCATCATCCCCGGCAACCCCAGCAGGGCGAACCAAAACATCGGGGCGATCACGCCGTCGCTCAGGTTCTCGGACAAGGTCTCCAACGCCGCCGCCCGTATCTCTTGCGGCGACAGGTTCGAGGTATCCCTCCCAACGATCCGCGCCACTTGCCGCCGTCCTTCTTCCGTGCTACGGTCCACGGCCTCGAACACCGCCTTCACTTCCTTAATAAGCGTCTTCCCGGATAGGCAATAAAATACGCCGACAGCCGTCAGCAACCCACTGAACTGCGGATGTATGATCCAAGCCCACGACAATATCCTCTCGCAGATTAAATACACGCCAAGGATAAGCACGACTGCCAGTATACCGCCTTTTAGGACCCGCTCGGAGCCTTTATTCAACTCTTTCTCTCCGGCGCTGATCGCTTTGCCAAACCATACGATCGGATGGGGCCAACCTTCCGGGTCTCCCAGCAACCGGTCGGATAACCAACCGCCCAAAAAGGGCATGATCTTGAGTAAATTGATAGAATGATGTAACCAATACATATTGAATGTCATTGAAGGAACAAACTTAGACAAAAAAAAGAACATAAGGAAGTGGTAAGCGATTCTTCATCACACATTAGGCGAAAGAAACCTACATTTAAAGGATTTCGAGCGTAGACTTTCATATTCTATCAGCTGTTGTATGATCATCCACCATCCGTTGCATGATCTTCTAACAGTTGGTGGATGATCATACAACGGATGGTAGAAGATGAATAGGTACGGAGAAAACGGCTAAAGGATGCCTTTAGAAGCCTTAAATCTTCGGGAAGGGAGGGCTTGATATACGGGGGATTTCTTTCAATTTTGTATTTATTAACAAGAAAAGCGTTCTTACGGCCGGTTATTATTACTTTATTTGCTCCCACCGTATCGTGAAAGGAGTTAATCGAGATGACAGATGAAAAATCCATTTTAGAACAATTTGCCGCTGGAAATCATACCGCTTTCCGGGAATTGTTCATGCGTTACCATCTGAAAGTCTATTATTTCGTGCTGGGACTCGTGAAGTCCGAGAGCGATGCCGAGGACTTGACCCAAGAGATTTTCCTAAAGCTTTGGACGCATCGGAGTCGTTTCACGGAAGTGAGGACGTTCGGTTCCTACCTCTATGTGCTGGCGAAGCATACGGCGTTCAATTATATCGAATCCCGCCGGGTGAATCTCGTGAGCTTGGAGAGTGCTTCGGAGGAAGACGAGGAGCGAAGTACGCCTTATGAGGATTTAGTCGCTAAGGATTTGCGATTGTTGGTGGATATGATTGTAGAGACCATGCCGCCACAGCGGAGGATGATCTACCGGATGAGCCGTAATGAGGGATTGTCGAACACAGAGATTGCCGAGAATTTACAACTCTCAAAAAAGACCGTGGAAAAACATTTGAATCTAGCGTTAAGGGAATTGCGGAACGTAGTATTGACTTTCCTTCTTGTTATGATATGTTAATGAATTGAGGGTAAAGTGAGAAAAGTAGGTCCTATAAACAAGATAAAATAGAAAAGCAGGAATGAGTCCTATAAAAAAGATATTAAAATACTTTTTCCATCATTCGTTCTCCGGGGAGATGGTGGATCGGGTACATCAACGATTGGCGGAGCCGGGAGACGAACGGGAAAAGGAAGAGGTTTTACGGGAGATCTGGAATGAGATCGGTTTTCCGGAGGCGGATAAACGAAGCGAGATGGCTTTCACCCGGTTGGAGAATACATTGGACGTGAGGCCCCGTCCCTGTCTGCGTATCCCGGCATGGGTGCGTATCGCCGCTATCTGGCTGATCCCTTTGTTGTCGTTGGGTGTTTCTTATTATCTATATAGAGACGCACGGGATGTCAGGCAGCTCGCTTTTATGGAGCGGTTTGTACCTTCCGGCAAGCGGGAGCGGATCACCTTGCCCGATGGTAGCGAGGTCTGGTTGAATTCCGGTACCTTGCTGCTTTATCCATCCGACTTTATCGGGGATAAGCGAGAGATCTATCTGGTGGGAGAGGGATATTTCAAGGTGCGAAAACGTCCTGAGCAACCTTTCATTGTGCGGACGAAAGCGATGCGGGTACAAGTGTTGGGTACCGAGTTTAATTTATCCGCTTACTCGGACCAAGAGAAGATAACGACAACCTTGGAGGAAGGTTCCTTGAAGATCCTTCCTGATGATCCCTCGGTGGCTCCATGTATATTGAGTCCTAACGAGCAGCTTGTCTACATCCCTTCCCGGGGAAAGGTGAACGTGCGGCAGGTGGTGGGCTCGGATTACTCGGCATGGAAAGAGGGAGGCTTGTTGTTTAACAACGATTCTTTCGAGGATATTTTAAAAACCTTGGAACGTGTCTATAATGTGAAGGTGCATTTGCGTACCTCCGCTTATCATTCCAACCGGCTTACGATCCATTTCAATAAGAATGAGTCATTGGTGAACATCATGATGCTGCTCAAGGAGATAGTACCTGGTTTAGAGTATCAGATCAAAGAGGATGGAGTCTATATTGATTAAAATGTATATTTCTTAGTCTTCTTTTAAAAGTGAAAGTATATATAGAAACGAGTGTGTTTACCAATTAGAAGTAAAAACTTTATCTCACTGTTTGTTTGTCGAGCTGAACAATAGATACGAGCTTTCGATAAACAGTTTGGTGTTTGTGTCCTTTGGAATTTCTATTACTCAATGTTCTGTGTTTTACATTTGTTAACTTTATTCTGTTAGGTGTATCCTTCGTATTCCTTGTCCTAATAACGAGTACGTACTATAGAAGGAAATATAAATGTTTAACTAAAAAATCTAATATCGCATGAACAGGAATAAATCTATATGTATCACTATTCTTTGTTTGAGTCTTGCTATGGTTCGGAGTTTGCCTATTGATGCGCAAAAAGTGACATTTCATGACGGTTTTATCTCTTTAAAACAAGCATTTGAGAAACTAGAGTCAGTCTCGACTTATAAGATAGCCTATAATGACAGTCAATTGGATGTGTCGAGAAAGGTCTTGATGGATCAAAAAGAAATGGAAGTCTTGTTGGCCTTATCGCAATTGTTAAAGAATACGGGGTACACATATAAGACAAATGGAAATTACATACTTATTGTACCGGAGAAAGCGGATGATACCACGAAAGACAGAAAAAGAGTATCGGGTGTGATTGTCGATAACCAAGGTATCCCTGTGATTGGTGCAAATGTTGTGGAGAAGGGGACTGCAAACGGAACTATCACTGATATTGATGGGAAATTCACGTTAGAGGTAAGCGGTAATGCTACTCTTCAAGTCTCATATATCGGCTATAATACGCAAGAATTATCGGTCTCAGGAAAGACCGATTTCTCCGTTAAACTTGGCGAGGATACGCAAGCTTTAGACGAGGTGGTCGTTGTTGGATATGGAACACAAAAGAAGGTAAATCTGACGGGAGCGGTGCAAAGTATTTCTAGTCAGGATTTAACGAAGCGAAACCTTTCCAGTTCATCTCAAGCCTTACAAGGCTTGATACCGGGTATGGTTGTTACCCAAAGTTCCGGAGCTCCGGGAGCGACGGCCTCCATCCAAATCCGAGGAACGGGATCGATCAATTCAAATAGTGAGCCTTTGGTATTGATAGATGGAGTTGAGGGGGATATGAACTCTGTCGATATGAATGCGATAGAGTCTGTCTCTGTATTGAAAGATGCTGCATCAGCGTCGATCTATGGATCTCGTGCCTCTAATGGTGTCATTTTGGTGACAACCAAAAGGGCTAAAGAAAATAAATTATCGGTCTCTTATAATGGTTATGTAGGTTTTCGTACGCCTACCTCGACTCCTAATCCCGTAGATGCGGTCACTTATATGGAGGCTATCAATCAAGCGTGCGTTAATAATAATCAAGCCCCTCAATATTCGGAAGAGGTAATTAATGCCTATAAAACTTCTGGGGCAGATAATATTCATAGGTATGATACGAATTGGAAAGATTTAGTATTTGATGAAATCACGTTAACACATAATCATTCACTTAGTGTTAGTGGTGGTAGTGATGTGTTAAAGACATTTGTCAATGCTTCCTATAATTATGAGGATGGTTTAATACCAAATAATTCGTTCAAACGTACTGCTATTCGTTCAAACACGGACGTTAAGCTAACAGAGTGGCTTAGGGCGGGTTTAAACCTGAATATCCGTAGAAGCATTCAAAAAGACCCGACGAGTGGAACAAATAATATTATAAATAGTACGTTGCGTTTTACACCTCTTTTTGGGGCTGTTAATAATGATGGAACTTGGGGAAATGGCCAAAATGGTATCAATCCGTTAGCGCAAGCGATTGATGGTGGGGTTAAGGTCGTAGATAATAATGATATAGATGTAAAAGGAACTCTCGCTTTGACACCAATCAAAGGTATGGAGATCTTGGCCAGTTATGCCAGCAGGCGGTATGAGAATAAACAAGATAAGTTTCAGAATACCTATGATACTTATGAGGGTGGTAATTTTATCATGACTTATCCTACGACTAAATCTAGGTATGAGGAGTGGTATCAGTTGATTAAGAACCAGTTTAACGCTCAGGTGACTTATGAAAATACTTTCAATGAAAGGCATTATTTTAAGGGCTTTTTGGGATTTCAAACCGATGAGTTCAAAAATAAGTCGTTTGGTGGTTCACGTAATAATTATTACTATGATGGCTACGAGGAAATGAATCATGGGGATGCCTCTTCCTCTATGGTTAATGGTAATAGTTCTAAATTGACTATGATGTCATATTTCGCTCGCTTTAATTATACTTTTGCGGACAAATATTTAATCGAACTTACCGGACGTTACGATGGCTCATCAAGGTTCACTGCTAAAAATCGCTGGGGATTTTTTCCTTCAGTGTCTATTGGATGGCGAATATCAGAGGAACATTTCTTCGATCCATTAAAAGATGCGATTGATAATTTGAAGATCCGTGCTTCGTATGGTTCTTTAGGAAACCAAGACCTCAAGGACTATTATCCATATGCGTCTGTATTAGCCTTGGATGCCTCGTATTGGTTTGGAGATAGTAAAAATTATACTACAGGAATTTATTCCAATGCGTTGTCTAATCCTGAAATCTCTTGGGAGAAATCACAGCAGTTTGATTTTGGATTGGATATTACCGCTTTTAATACCCGTTTGGATGTGACGTTTGATTATTACATCCGTGAAATTAGCGATATGTTGCAACAATTTCCCGTGACTTATGCGGTTGGTTTGACTTCTCCATGGGAGAATGCGGGCAATATGAGAAATAACGGTTGGGATTTAAGCGTGATGTGGCATGATCGGATAGGAAAAGTGAAATATAACATTAGGGCTATGTTATCCGATGTAAAAAATGAGGTGACGGATCTGTATGGAAATAAGTATATTAATGATAATAATACGACACAAGAGGGATTCCCTATAAGTTCTTGGTATGGATATGTGGCTGATGGATATTTCCAGTCTAAAGAGGAGATTAATAACTATCCAGTTTATGGGAATAATAAAGATAATGTAAAGCCCGGATATATAAAATATAAGGATATTAGTGGCCCTGAAGGGGTACCTGATGGCCAGATCACAGATGCGGATCGTACGATTATCGGTGATCCACAACCACGTTATTCTTTTAGTCTGAATCTAGGTGCGGAATGGAATAACTTTGACTTTAATGTGTTTTTACAAGGAGTGGGTAAACGGGATATATTCTTTAACGGAGCAGGAGCAAGGCCGTTTTGGATGGGAGGTACTGTTTACGAACATCAGTTGGATTCTTGGTCTGAAGAGAATCGAAATGCAGAATATCCTTTATTATTGATTGATGGTTCAGGCGGAGGAAACATGAATAATATTCCTTCTTCTTTTTGGGTAAAGAGTGGGGCTTATATGCGTTTAAAGAACGTGAGTGTAGGTTACTCATTGCCTAAGAATATATTAGGTAAATCAGGGCTTAGTAATGTGCGATTTTATCTAAGCGGCCAAAATCTACTCACAATAGCAAAAGGATATAAAGGATATGATCCTGAAGGTGATGTATCATCTTATTATCCGGTTACTCAGGTTTATACATTTGGTGTCGATATAAAATTTTAAAGGAAAGGTTATGAAAAGATACAGATTCATTTATACGATTTGCGTGTTACTTGTTTTTATTAATATATCATGCAGTGATTTTTTGGATGTAGAAGATACGAATCCGTCTTACACAAACGAGGGATTTTATACAAATGAGAACGCAATCAGAGAAGGGGCAACTGGTGTATATTCGAACTTATATATGCAGGTTGTAGGAGAACTCGCCCATACGACAATCTTTGATTTTTATACAGGGCTAGCTCTGGAAAGAAATGAGAATACGACGATTGGTGCGGGAGGTGGTTTAAATGCGGATAACAGCGATATACTTAAATTCTGGTCCCAACTTTATACGAACGTAGCGAGAGCAAACGCATTTTTAACAGGAGTGAGGCCGAATATGGATGATCTTAGTAAGAAGTCTTTACAGTATGTATCGGAGGTCCGTGTGTTAAGAGCGTATTATTATTATCTGTTAATCGCTTTATGGGGGGATGTGCCTTTTTATACAGAACCTCCCACTTCCGATCAGTATGAGGTGGAAAAAACATCAAGGGTTAAAATATTGGATTTTATTATAAACGAATGTAATGAAGCTACCGAATATCTAGATTGGATCGCAATGGATAGAGGACGTGTTGATAAATCATTTGCGTATGGTCTTATCAATCGTATGGCTTTATTAGGGGGGAGTTTAGATTTCGGAGGAAAAAGTACTGAATATTTTAAAATAGCCGCTGAAGCAGCCTCAAAAGTGATCGGGAAACGTTTGCTGGCATTGAACTACGAGGATTTGTTTGTCGTGGAAGGACAGGCGAAAGCAGATGTCCGAAACGAGATGATTTTGGAGATGATCTATAATGTTGATGGTACGAATGTTCACAGGAATTGGACTGGATTTGGTTTTGTCTCTCGTATGCAAGGACAAACGTCTCGACATCCGAGTATGCTGTTGGCAGATACTTATGAATGTATAGATGGGAAACGTATTGATGAATCTCCACTATATGATGTACATCACCCACAAAAGAACAGGGACCCTCGTTTCAAGGCTACTTTATGGATGCATGGAGATACAGCTACTTGTAATAATGGTTCTTTGAATACCGTTATTATCAATGCCTATGATGACGAGACACAACAATATAATTATACGACTGGTGAATGGGAGGTTAGAAATAATGATGATATAAATAGCGCTGCAGCTTGGGCTAGTTTTACCAATGCCGGGTGTGGTTATATTATAGCTAAATATAGTAAAGAAACATCTCAAAATATTAGCTATACAAGTCAAAATGTACCAATCATGCGATATGCGGAAATCTTACTTGGTTATGCGGAAGCGAAGATTGAACTAGGGGAGTTGGATCAGAGCGTTTATGACGCTATCAATCAAGTACGAAATCGTGTAGGGATGCCCAATGTATCGGCTGATAGAATCGGAAATATAGAGAAAATGCGTCAATTAGTAAGAAGAGAGCGTAAGGTAGAATTCGCTATTGAAGGATTGCATCTGATCGATATGAGAAGATGGGGAATTGGGGATTTAGAAAATGAGAAACCGATGTATGGTCGTCCTATCGAGGAAATTCGTTATAAAGGTTTGTCTGAGACCGATATTCCTTATTTTAAGAAATCGGATCGTCATGATTTAAATGATATTCCTGATTATGAGTCTTATAAAGAGAAATTGAAAGTAAGGGACGCAAATCGTTATTGGGATGCTAAATTTGAGTTATGGCCTATTCCTCAACAAGAATTGGATCGTAATCCTAAATTAGTTCAAAATAAAGGGTATTAAAATATGAAACGACGAGATTTTTTGACTTATAGTTTATTGACAGGAGGAAGCTCGCTTTTGCTTCCTCTTGTGACAGCTTGCCAAAAAGGGAATAAGATTTCCTCTTCCATGCCGATTGAAGGAGGAGCGAAAGTAGAGGAAATGAAAGCTGATATTGTGGTTGTTGGAGGAGGAATGGGCGGTTGTGCAACTGCGTTAGCCGCTTGTAGAAATGGTATGAATGTAATTCTTACGGAAGAAACGGATTGGATTGGTGGACAGGTTTCTCAGCAAGGTGTACCGCCAGACGAACATAAATGGATTGAGTCTGGTGGAGCTACCGCATCTTATCGAATGTATAGAAATAAAATACGTGATTTTTATCGGTATCATTATCATTTAACAGAGGCGGCTCGTAATAATCCATATCTAAATCCGGGTAATGGTGGTGTATCTAAAATATGCCATGAACCGATGGTTTCTGTGGAGGTCTTGATGGAAATGCTAATGCCTTATGTTAGTGCGGGAAAATTACAAATTTTGTTAAATCATAAGGCTCAAAGTTCCGATGTGCAGGGAGATGAAGTGTTAGCTGTTACTGTACGAGATAGACAAAATGGAGAACTTGTTACCTTGACCGCTCCTTATTTTGTGGATGCGACAGAGTGTGGTGATTTACTACCACTGACGAAGACTGAATATGTAACAGGTTCGGAGTCGCAAGAAGATACAAAAGAGCTGCATGCTGCTAAGCAGTCAAATCCTTTGAATAATCAGGCTTTTACTGTTTGTTTTGCGATGGAATACATACCGGGAGAAGATTGGACGATCGATAAGCCAGATAATTATACGTTTTGGGCTAACTATATACCAAATTTAACTCCTGCATGGCCAGGTAAATTGTTGAGTATGACCTATCCGACACCATCTACATTAAAACCTAATCATGCTGTCTGTATTCCTGATGGAACACCAACGGATGCTTTTAACTTTTGGATGTATCGTAGAATTATAGATCAGCATAATTTTCTTCCAGATACTTACCAAGGGAGCACGACTCTTGTTAATTGGCCTCAGAATGATTATATGTTAGGGAATATTATAGATGTGCCCGAGAATGAATTTCAGAAGCATGTGGATGCCGCAAAAGCTTTGAATCTTTCATTGTTATATTGGTTACAGACTGAAGCCCCACGACCAGATGGTGGTGTTGGTTGGAAGGGATTAAGGCTCCGTAAAAATTTGCTTGGTACGAAAGATGGAATGGCTAAATATCCTTATATAAGGGAGTCACGCCGCATTAAAGCGGAATTTAGAATTTTAGAGGAGCATGTGGGCGAAGAGAATAGGAAGTTGATATCAGGAGAAACAACTGCTGCTGCATTTTATGATAGTGTTGGTATTGGTTATTATCATATAGATTTGCATCCTTCTTGTGGAGGAGACAATTATATAGATTTCAACTCTCTTCGTTTTCAAATACCGTTAGGTGCTTTATTACCACAGCGGGTAAATAATTTGTTCCCTGCATGTAAAAATATAGGGACGACTCACATAACAAATGGGTGTTATCGTACCCATCCAGTAGAGTGGGGAATAGGAGAAGCTGTAGGTTTATTAATTACCTATGCCAGTAAAAAGCAAATATCCGCTCGTATTATTCGCAGCGATAAGAATATGCTAACGGATTTCCAGCAATGGATTCAAAAAGAAGGAGTCGAGATTGCATGGAAAAAAGAACTTGTGTAAATATTGTGTGTTGGTAAAAATTAGGATTGGAGAACCGTATTAATGGAATCAAGAAATGAATTCTTGTTTTGTTGATACGGTTCTTTTCTTTTTATGTCAAGAAAATGTTTTTACCTTTAGACGGGCAAAAAGAATCCCGAATGAGTGGGTATGGATTTTTTTTGCTAAAACATGTTAATAGAAAGTTTTTTCTTTTTAATAATATGTATTTGTTTGTCAGTTACGAAATAATCACTACCTTTGCACCGCAAAATTTTTTATTAATCAATATTAAACAGCGTTTTATGAACAATTACGAAACCGTTTTCATTTTGACTCCCGTTTTGTCTGACGCTCAGATGAAGGAAGCGGTAGAGAAATTCACGAACCTTCTGAAAGCTCAAGGAGCTGAGATCGTGAATGAAGAGAACTGGGGCTTGCGCAAGTTAGCTTATCCTATCGACAAGAAGACAACAGGCTTCTACCAGTTGGTTGAATTCAAGGCAGATCCTAGTGTTATCGCTACGTTGGAGTTGAACTTCCGTCGTGACGAGCGTGTGATCCGCTTCTTGACTTTCCGTCAAGACAAGTATGCCGCAGAATATGCAGCTAAGAGAAGAAATCTGAAATCATCTAAAGAAACAGTAAAGGAGAATAATTAATTATGGCAGCAACTCAATCAGAAATCAGATATTTAACTCCGCCTTCAGTAGACGTTAAGAAGAAAAAATATTGCCGTTTCAAAAAGAACGGTATCAAGTATATCGATTATAAGGATCCTGAATTCTTGAAGAAATTCTTGAACGAGCAAGGTAAGATCCTTCCGCGTCGTATCACTGGTACTTCCTTGAAGTTCCAACGTCGTGTGGCTCAGGCTGTAAAGCGTGCTCGTCACTTGGCTTTGCTTCCTTACGTGACCGATTTGATGAAATAATTAATTAAGAGGAGACAGAATATGCAAGTTATTTTGAAAGAAGATGTAGTGAATTTAGGCTACAAAGACGATATCGTAACAGTAAAAGACGGTTACGGACGTAACTTTCTAATCCCCACGGGTAAGGCAGTGATCGCTTCAGAGTCTGCTAAGAAAGTATTGGCTGAGAACTTGAAGCAACGTGCCCATAAATTGGCTAAGATCAAGGAAGACGCTCAGACTTTGGCCGCTAAGTTAGAGGGTGTAGCTTTGACGATTGGTGCTAAGACTAGCTCTACAGGTACGATCTTCGGTTCTGTAACGAATATCCAAGTTGCTGAGGCTTTGGCTAAGGCTGGTTTCGAGAATATCGATCGTAAGATTATCTATATCAAGGAGTCTGTTAAGGAAGTAGGTAGCTATAAGGCTGTTTTGAAACTTCACAAAGAGGTTTCCGTTGAGGTTCCTTTCGAGGTTGTTTCTGAATAATAGATACTTTAATATATCATGAAAGAGGGTAGTTTCGAAACTGCCCTCTTTTTTTGTTTTAATTATAAAAAAAGATATCTGTCAATCAGCAAAAAAGCGCTACATTTGTCTCCAAATTTGCAATAATTTTAGAAAGTGAGCAAAAAGTCTTTTCTATATATTAACTTGCTATTTGCGTTGTTTTTTTTCTTGCCCGGACTTCAGGCGAGAGAGAAGACTTTTACGGTCGTGATCGATGCTGGGCATGGCGGTAAGGACCCGGGAGCTAGAGGGGCGAATGTTAATGAGAAGGAGATAAATCTCGCTGTCGCCTTAAAATTGGGTCGATTGATAGAGAATAACGCGGAGGATGTGCGTGTGATCTATACTCGTAAGACGGATCGTTTTATCGAGTTGGACGAACGTGCGAATATAGCGAACCGCAATAAGGCGGATCTTTTCGTGTCTATCCATACGAATGCCGTAAAGCGTGGAAGTACCGTGCAAGGTACGGAGACGTATACGCTGGGTTTGGCCCGTAGCGAAGAGAACTTAGAGGTGGCTATGAGTGAGAACTCAGCGATCTTGTTGGAGGATAATTATCAACAACGGTATGAGGGATTTGACCCGAACTCTTCGGAGTCCTATATCATTTTCGAGTTTATGCAGAATAAGCATATGGAGCAAAGTATTAGTCTGGCTTCCGAGATACAGAAATCGTTCGGGGCTTGTAAGCGGGTGGACCGTGGCGTAAGACAGGCTGGTTTTTTGGTGCTTCGTAAAACGAGCATGCCCAGTGTTCTGGTCGAGTTGGGGTATATCTCGAATCGTCAAGAAGAGCAGTTCATGAGAACCGCCGCCGGACAAAATAAATTGGCGGAAGCGTTGTACGATGCTTTTTGCAAATATAAGAAGAATTACGATCGTCGTAAAGGAAATATTTCCGGAGCTGTCGTTGCTCCCGTAGCGAATGAGAAAACTCCGCCTCCGGGGAGCGAGGCTGATATCTTAAATAAAAAACAGCAAGCCACAAGACAGAAAACCTCAGTTTCTTCTACCACTTCCGTGAACAGGAACACGAAAGGAAAGGTTATATATAAGATACAATTCTTGACTTCCAATAAGAAGCTTCCTGCGAACTCCCGGTTATTTAAGGGGTACAAGAACGTGGATTTCTATGTGGAGAAAGGTATCTATAAATACACGTATGGCGAGACTTCGGATTTTAACTCGATCCGGAAGATGCGCCGAACGATCGCAAAAGATTTTAAAGATGCTTTCATCATCGCTTTTAAGGATGGGAAGAAGGTGAAATATTAATGATTTAGGAATAAATTATACATTATAAATAAAGGAAATGAAAAGTGTATTCACTAAAGAGGCGAAGATCGGACTTGTGACGATCGTAAGTCTGGCGTTATTGTATTTAGGCATTAATTATCTGAAGGGTATTAACCTGTTTCAACCGGTGAACCATTACTACGTATCATTCAGCAACGTAAAGGGGGTGACGATTTCCAGCCCTGTATTTGTGGATGGTTTTAAGGTGGGATTGGTTCGTGATATTATTTATGACTATGATACGACCGGTAAGATCATCGTTGAGGTTAGTTTGGAAGATAAGATGAGGCTGAATAAGGGAAGTTATATAGCGGTTGTCAATACTTTCTTAAGCGGAGCTGAGTTGCATATCCATTTGAACACTTACGTGGATGACTTTTTGAAGCCGGGTTCTACGCTTGAGGGACGAATGGAAGAGGATATGATGCAATCCGTACAGGAGAAGATCTTGCCAAGCGTTGAGAACCTTTTGCCGAAGATCGACACGATCTTGGGTAGCTTGCAAACCTTGATCGCTCATCCGGCCTTGGCTCAATCCTTGAATCATATCGAAAAAACGACTAGCAACCTAGAGGTGTCTACCCGTCAGTTGAATCAGATGTTGAGTAAGGATGTACCGGGTATCGTGAATAACTTGAAGACGATGACGGATAATTTCTCGGAGGTGAGCGCCAACTTGAAAGAATTGGATTTGGCTACAACGGTCAATTCCATCAATGCGACCTTGGCGAACTTGAAGTTGACTACGGATAAATTGAATTCGACGGATAATAGCATCGGCTTGTTGTTAAACGACAAAGGATTGTATGATAATCTGAACAGCACGATGGACAACGCCTCTAAGCTATTGCTTGATTTGCGGGAGAATCCGAAGAGATACGTGCATTTCTCTGTTTTTTGATTATGTTAAAAAATCATAGCATAAAAGACGTTATTTAGAATCATTCTAATTAGACAAAAAGTTAGGGGACTCCTGCTGATTATATACATAAGGCCTTTAGGTAAAGTGAGATAGATACTTCCTGAGGCCTTATTCCGTCACCGGACGTCAGCGTTTACGCTTTTGTAGAGGTCTCTAAAATAAAGGGTTTTTGAACATTGGTCGATCTAAATAACAGTAAATCAGATAGGTATTAGTAACTGTCTGAATCTAAAAGGGATATTGAAAATTCATATTTACCAAACAAAATAGCACTTTTTTTTTCGGAATTAATTTCTAAACTTTGTAGTCCGAATGTAAAAAGTATTAGTGGGAGAGAAAGAAAACATGCAGACTGATTATCAAACATTGTGGAATAAGTGCCTTGCGGTCATAAAGGATATTGTGCCTAAGGCAGCTTTTGACACATGGTTCGTACCTATCGTTCCGTTATCATACGAAGACAAGAAGTTTACCATACAGGTGCCTAGTCAATTCTTCTATGAGTATCTGGAAGAGAAGTATGTTAATGTTTTGAAAGTTACATTGTATCGTGTAATCGGTCAAGGAACCATTCTTAACTACCGTATCATGGTGGATAAGACAACTGGTGGTACGGTTGATTATCCGGCGGAGAATGCTTCCACCGCTGTAAAGAAAGTCACTCCCAAGGACGCTAACAAGGCTCCGAATCCTTTTATGACGACTGCTCCGCAGGATTTGGACCCTCAGTTGAACCCGAAGTATAATTTTGATAATTATTTCGAGGGTACGAGCAATAAGCTGGTTCGTACGGCGGGTGAGGCTGTTGCCCAGAATCCGGGAAAGACTACGTTTAACCCGTTGTTTATTTTTGGTCCGTCAGGAGTGGGTAAAACTCACTTATGCCATGCGATCGGAACCCGTATCCGGGAGTTGCATCCGGAAAAAAAAGTGTTATATGTATCTTCGCATTTGTTCCGGGTACAGTTTACAGATGCTATCCGTAAGAATACGACTAATGACTTCTTGAATTTCTATCAAAATATCGATGTGCTGCTGTTGGATGATATACAGGAGTTGATCGGTATGGATAAGACTCAAAATACATTCTTCCATATTTTCAACCACTTGCACCAGTTAGGTAAGCAGCTTATCTTGACTTCTGATAAACCTCCTGTGGATTTGCAAGGGATGGAAGAGCGCTTGATCACCCGTTTAAAATGGGGATTGACGGCTGAGTTGAGCCGTCCGGATCTGGATCTACGTAAAAAGATACTGAAGAATAAGATCAACCATGACGGAATCATGATTCCGGATGAGGTCTTTAACTTTATCGCTAATAATGTGACGGAGAATGTCCGTGACTTGGAAGGTATTCTCGTCTCTTTAATGGCTAATGCGGTTATCAATAATCGTGAGATCGATCTGCCGTTGACGAAACGTGTGGTTAGCCAAGCGGTTCGGTTGGAGAAGAAACAGATCTCCGTACAGATGATTCAGGAGATCGTTTGCAAGTATTTCAACTTGGAGCAATCGGTTATCCAGACTAATTCCCGTAAACGTGAGATCGTGCAAGCCCGTCAGATCACGATGTATTTGGCGAAGAAATATACGGACTCCTCTTTTTCCCATATTGGAAAGATCGTAGGAAAGAAAGACCATGCGACGGTCTTGCATGCTTGTAAGACGATCAAAGACCAGATTGAGACTAGTAAGTCTTTCCGGTCTTCCGTAGAGGAAATCGAGGTCTTGCTCAAGAACTAAATTAAGAATCCCTATATAGTAGGATAAGGACGTCTCTCTAAAGAGGCGTCCTTCTTTGTTTTGGAAGATCCGTATAAGTGTTAAGTTTTCTTTTTGGAAAACTATTTGATGCTTAGTTTTGTTTAAGTAGTTGAAAATGTGGAGTTGCAAGTTTTGTTTTGGAAAACTTTTCAATAAGTATTCTTTTTAACGTAGGGTAATTTGGATAACTGGTAAAGTATGCGTAAACTTGCAGTCGCAAAATAAATATAATAATTGTGGATCGTAAAACTTACACTTTTGACGAAGCGTTTAAGGCTTCATTGGATTACTTTACCGGTGACGAGCTCGCCGCTAAAGTATGGGTAAATAAATATGCCTTGAAGGATGCGTTTGGAAATATCTATGAGGAATCTCCGAATGATATGCATCATCGCTTGGCAAGTGAGATTGCCCGTGTGGAAAAAAAGTATCCGAATCCGTTGTCGGAACAAGAACTTTTCGACCTGTTTGATCATTTCCGCTACATCGTTCCGCAAGGAAGTCCGATGACGGGAATTGGCAATGATTATCAAATTGCCTCACTCTCTAATTGTTTTGTTATCGGATTGGACGGGCAAGCGGATTCGTATGGTGCGATTATTCGTATTGACGAAGAACAGGTACAATTAATGAAGCGCCGTGGTGGTGTAGGCCATGATCTTTCGCATATTCGCCCGAAAGGTTCTCCGGTTAAGAATTCTGCGTTGACTTCTACCGGGTTGGTTCCGTTTATGGAACGTTATTCGAATTCCACCCGTGAGGTGGCCCAAGATGGCCGTCGTGGAGCTTTGATGCTGAGCGTTTCTATTAAACATCCGGACTCGGAGGCGTTTATCGACGCTAAGATGACGGAAGGTAAGGTTACAGGTGCAAATGTATCTGTGAAGATTGATGATGATTTCATGAATGCCGCGGTTAATGGCGGTACCTATAAGCAACAATATCCAATTGATTCGGATTCTCCCGTTTATGTGAAGGATATCGATGCTTCTGGCTTATGGAAAAAAATTATTCATAACGCTTGGAAATCCGCTGAACCGGGTGTGCTATTCTGGGACACGATCTTACGTGAGTCTGTACCAGACTGCTATGCGGATCTGGGGTTCCGTACGGTTTCCACGAATCCTTGTGGCGAGATACCTCTTTGTCCGTATGATAGTTGCCGTTTGTTAGCGATCAATTTATATTCATATGTGGTAAATCCGTTCACTCCGGACGCTTATTTCGATTATGATTTGTTCAAGAAGCATGTAGGTTTGGCCCAGCGGATTATGGATGATATTATTGATTTGGAGTCGGAGAAGATCGAGATGATCTTGGCTAAGATCGACTCGGATCCGGAATCCATGGAGGTAAGACAAACAGAGCGTCATTTGTGGGAAAAGATCCAACGAAAGACTTTGCAAGGACGCCGTACAGGTGTGGGCATTACGGCGGAAGGCGATATGATTGCCGCTTTAGGTTTGCGTTATGGAACAGAAGAAGCAACCGATTGTGCGGAACTTATACAAAAGACATTAGCTTTGGCCGCTTATCGTTCATCCGTAATGTTGGCGAAAGAACGTGGTGCCTTTGAGATATTCGATGCGAAGCGTGAGGAAAAAAATCCGTTCATCAACCGTTTGCGTGAGGCTGATCCTGCTTTATATGAGGATATGTTGAAATACGGCCGTCGTAATATCGCTTGCTTAACAATCGCTCCGACAGGAACGACTAGCTTGATGACACAAACCACTTCCGGTATAGAGCCGGTATTCTTGCCGGTATATAAGCGCCGCCGCAAAGTAAACCCGAACGATTCCGAGGCTCGTGTGGATTTCGTGGATGAGACAGGCGACGCTTTCGAGGAGTATATCGTATTCCATCATAAGTTTGTAACGTGGATGCAAGCGAATGGTTATTCGGCAAGTAAGAAATATACACAAGAAGAAGTGGAGGAGCTAGTTGCTAAGTCTCCTTATTATAAAGCGACTTCCAATGATGTCGATTGGTTACAAAAAGTCCGTATGCAAGGACGCATTCAGAAATGGGTGGACCATTCTATCAGCGTAACGATCAATTTGCCGAACGATGTAAGTGAGGAGTTGGTAGATTCTTTGTATGTTGAGGCATGGAGATGCGGATGTAAAGGATGTACTGTTTATCGAGATGGTTCTCGTTCCGGTGTCTTGATTGCGACAGATAAAAAGAAGAAAAAAGAGGATTGCAACTGCATGCAACCACCGGTTATCGTATCTACCCGTCCTCGTGAATTGGATGCGGATGTGGTAAAATTCCAGAATAACCGTGAGAAATGGATCGCTTTCGTCGGCTTGTTGAATGGCCGTCCGTATGAGATCTTTACCGGTTTGGCCGATGATGACGAGGGTATCATGTTACCTAAAAACGTTTCTAAAGGTACGATCATCAAGAGCTATGATGAGGATGGTAATAAGCATTACGACTTCCAGTTCAAGAATAAACGCGGTTATAAAATGACAATCGAAGGCTTGGATGGCAAGTTTAATCCGGAATATTGGAACTATGCTAAATTGATTTCCGGTGTGCTCCGTTACGGAATGCCTATCGATCAGGTTATAAAACTGGTACAGGGTATGGAGTTGAATAGCGAGTCTATCAATACTTGGAAGAATGGCGTGGAACGGGCCTTGAAGAAATATTTACCGAACGGCATGGAAGCGAAAGGGCAGAAATGTCCGAACTGTGGGTTGGAGACCTTGATTTATCAAGAAGGTTGTTTGATCTGCACGAATTGCGGAGCCTCTAAATGCGGTTAAATAATTGACTAAATCTATATACCATGAAAGTCACTTTTAATATAAACTTCCATACCGTTTGGGGACAGAAGTTATGTGTAGTGGGCTCCATACCGGAATTAGGCTCTTGGGAACCAGCTTTGGCTAAGGAGATGAATTACTCTGGGGATGGAAACTGGAAACTGGAACTGGATCTTCCACCCGATATAAAAGATATAGAATATAGATATTTCTTAAGTGTTAATGATAAGCAGATCTTTGAGGAGTGGGAGAAGAATCACCGGATTGTATTGGATGGACAATCTGATTCTTACATCCTTTATGATTATTGGCAAATCCGTCCGGATAATCTAGCCTTTTATTCTTCGGCTTTCACCAAAAGTTTATTCGCTCATCCCTGCAATACACATGAGAGGGTCGTTAGAAGTGGAAGAAAATTGGTGATAAAGATATCCGCTCCCCGGGTGGAAAAGAATCAGTGTGTAGCCATTACTGGAAATCAAGAATGCTTAGGTAACTGGCATCCGGACAAGGCTTTATTGCTGAGTTGCGATACTTTCCCGGAATGGCATATTGATTTAGACGCTGCGGAGATACGGTATCCTTTAGAATATAAATTTTTGGTTTGGGATAATGATTCCCGTCAACCTTTGTATTGGGAGAGTGATGAGAATCGTATTCTAAGTCTTGTTCCCCAGAAACAGGGTGAGACCGTTGTTATATCTGGTCTTTACTTCCGGGATAGCTTACCGTTATGGCGTTGTGCCGGCTCGGTTATCCCCGTCTTTTCCTTGCGCTCGGAAAAGAGCTTTGGAGTAGGTGATTTGGGAGATTTACACATGTTGGTGGATTGGGCTAGAAAGACGCACCAACGTATCATTCAAGTATTACCTATGAATGATACGACAATGACCCATACTTGGGTGGATTCCTATCCGTATAGCGCTATTTCTATTTATGCCCTTCATCCCATGTATGTGGATTTATCGGCTTTGGGGACCTTGAAAGATCCGGAGAGAGCTGCTTTTTATGCAGGGAAGCAAAAAGAATTAAACGCAAAAGATACGGTTGATTACGAGGAAGTACTGAAATATAAATTGGGTTATTGTCAAGAATATTTCGCAGGGGAGGGTAAGGCCGTATTAGATACGCCGGAGTTTAAAGAGTTCTTGGCGCAAAATGAGTCATGGTTGATGCCTTACGCTACTTATTGTTTCTTGCGGGAAAGTTATGGGACATCGGATTTCTCTCAATGGCAAGGTAATTCTACTTACAATAAGACACGTGTTCGCACCCTATGCCGGGAAGATAGTGACGCATGGCCGGAGATCTCGTTCTCTTATTTCTTGCAATATGTATTGCACAACCAGTTCAAGTCGGTATCGGATTATGCCCGTAAGAATGGAGTTGTATTGAAAGGTGATTTACCCATTGGCGTGAGCCGCACTAGTGTAGAGGCTTGGACGGAACCGAAATATTTTAATATGAATGGTCAAGCGGGTGCTCCCCCCGATGACTTTTCCATGAACGGTCAGAACTGGCTGTTCCCGACTTATAACTGGGATGCGATGGAGAAAGATAATTTCTCTTGGTGGAAAAAACGCTTCGCTAAGTTAAGTGATTATTTCGATTGTTTCCGTATAGATCACATCTTGGGATTTTTCCGAATATGGGAGGTTCCTTGTGAATATGTGCAAGGGCTTTGTGGTCATTTCAATCCAGCGTTGCCGTTCTCGAGAGAAGAGATCGAGCAGTATGGATTGAATTTTAACGAATCTCGTTTCACGACCCCACATATCAATCGACAATTTTTATCGGAATTGTTTGAGGAAAATACAGAAGAGGTGATAGGTGCTTATTTGGCACAATCCTCCTCCCGGCATTATGTGTTAAAACCGTTCTGTGATACGCAAAGGAAGATTGAGGCGTTGTTTGCGGATAAGGCGGATCCAGTTTCCCTACGGATCAAGAATGGCCTGTTTACGATTGCGAATGAGGTATTATTTCTTCGTGACCCAAGAGAGACCGATAAGTTCCATCCCCGGATCTCGGCGAATCAATCCTATATCTATCGGGAATTGAGTGGTTCCGACCGTTATGCGTTCGATCAGTTATACTGGCATTTCTTCTATCATCGCCATAATGATTTTTGGAAGGCGCAAGCGTTTAAGCGTTTGACACCGTTGGTCGCGTCCACGGAGATGTTGGTTTGTGGAGAGGATCTAGGTATGATCCCCGCCTCTGTTCCCGAGGTTATGAATAAGTTGCAAATACTAAGCCTTGAGATTGAGCGTATGCCGAAGAGTCCGCAGCGGGAATTTTCCGATATGTTTAATTTGCCTTATCATTCCGTTTGTACGACTTCTACACATGATATGACTCCTCTTCGTAATTGGTGGAAAGAAGATCCGGAGAAGACACAGCGTTATTACAACCATGTATTGCAACGGATCGGTGAGGCCCCGGATGAATGTACGGCTGAAATCGTTGCCCAGATTATTTCTAATCATTTGAAGACTCGTTCCATGCTGACGATTATTCCGTTGCAGGATTGGTTTGCTATGGATGATTCTATCAAGCGAAAGGATATAGAATCCGAGCGTATTAACGTTCCTGCGAATTCAACGCATTATTGGCGCTACCGGATGCATATTACGTTGGAACAGCTTTTGCAGGCTGATAACCTGAATAATAAGATAGTCTCGTTGATAAAAGAGGCTGGACGAAAATAAGAAAGACTAAGGGCCGTATCGAAAAGTGCGGCCCTCAGTCTATTTGTCCGCTTTCTTTTTCTCGGAACACATCGAGCAGGCTCCGTTGAACCGTGCGTTTGGTTCGATCTCTAGGGATTGGGTATATATATCTCCCTTGATAATTGCTGTTGATTTTAGAATAAGCTTTGCGCTTACTTTTACGGAGCCATCTACCTCACCGAGAATCTCAGCATTCTCGGATACGATATTGCCTGTTACGCTACCTTTGGGGCCGATAACGATCTTGCCGTTGCAACTGATGTCCCCTTCTACTTTTCCATCCAAGCGAAAGTCTGTCTCTGTGATAATATTACCCTTTATCGTTGTCCCCGCAGCCAAGGCGTTGTGTAATCCGCCTGCGGAATTTTCATCTTTTTGTTTTATTCCCATCATAATGTGTTGTTACTTGGTTGACAAATATAAGACTATTTTTTTGCAGGAAGGTTTACTTTCTATACATTTACAGATAAATTAAAAGATTATGACAACAAAGATTGAATTACGAAGGATGACATTCTATGCCTATCATGGCGTGGCACCCCAAGAGACCCGGGTTGGGAATACTTTTATCGTAGATTTGATACTGACAGCGCCGTTGGAGAATGCGGTATGGAGCGACGATTTAAGCGATACGATCAATTACGCCACAGTATATGAAACCGTGAAAGCAGAAATGGCTATCCCCTCGAGACTTCTTGAGCACGCGGCGGGGCGTATCTTGAAGGCTTTGAAAGAGAGATTTCCACAGATCACGGAGGTGGAACTTGTCTTGTCTAAATTAAATCCTCCGTTTGGCGGAGATATTCATAGTGCTTCGATAATTCTTAAAGAAAGCTTTCTTTCTGTTTAGAAACTTTTATTTACCTTCGCGTTTGTAAAGAAGTGATGCGATATACGATATACTAAAAGCACAAATACGATAACATTATGGCATTTACCAACAACGTAATGATTGTTCGTCACGGATTGCTGGCGAAGTTAGTAAAGCTCTGGAAAGAAAACCGTCTTCTAGAAGAAATAGATCGCTTACCGATCGAGTTGAGTCCCCGAAAATCGAAAGTGAGGGGCCGTTGCTGTGTACATAAGGAACGTGCCGTCTGGAAATACAAGACCTTGCCTTTGCTTGGTTTTGATATGCAGGACGAGGAAGATGAGTTGACACCGCTTTCAGAGTATGCGAAGCGTGCCTTGTTCCGCTCGGAGAATAAGAAGGAAAATATCATGTGTGTAGTGGATGAGGCGTGTTCCTCTTGTGTCTCCGTGAATTATGAGATCACGAATCTTTGCCGGGGTTGCGTGGCTCGTAGTTGTTATATGAACTGCCCGAAGGACGCTATCCGATTCAAGAAAAACGGTCAGGCCGAGATTGATCATGAAACTTGTATCAGCTGTGGTAAATGCCACCAAAGCTGTCCGTACCATGCCATCGTTTATATCCCGATCCCTTGCGAGGAAGTTTGTCCGGTTAAGGCGATCAGCAAGGACGAGTATGGGGTGGAGCATATCGACGAGTCTAAATGTATATATTGCGGTAAATGTGTGAATGCTTGTCCGTTCGGTGCTATCTTCGAGATCTCGCAAGTATTCGATATCTTGCAACGCTTGCGGAATAAGGAACAGATGGTAGCGATTGTCGCTCCGTCTATCTTAGCTCAGTTTAGCGCTCCGAAGGAAAAAGTGTATGGCGCTATCAAGTCCTTGGGATTCGAGGAAGTGGTTGAGGTGGCGCAAGGCGCTATGGAAACCACCCGTCATGAGGCGGAAGAATTGATCGAGAAATTGAAAGAAGGACAACCGTTCATGACCACTAGTTGCTGTCCGTCTTACGTGCAATTGGCCGAGAAACATATCCCGGATTTAAAGAAATACATCTCTTCTACTGGATCTCCGATGTATTATACGGCCCGTATCGTGAAGGAAAAATATCCGGATGCGAAGATCGTGTTTGTTGGCCCGTGCGTGGCGAAACGAAAAGAGGTGAAACTAGATCCGTGCGTGGATTTTACACTTACGTTTGAGGAAGTAGGTTCCGTATTGGAGGGATTGGGTATCAAGATCGAGGAGGCCCAGCCTTTCTCTGTATTATTTAACGCTGTCCGTGAGGCGCATGGCTTCGCCCAAAGTGGTGGTGTGATCAACGCCGTTAAGGTTTATTTGAAGGACGAGAACGTAAATGCCGTGCAGGTAGCCAACCTGACAAAGAAAAATGTGGCATTATTACGTGCTTATGCTAAAACCGGAAAGGCTCCCGCGCAGTTTATAGAAGTGATGGCTTGCGAGGGCGGTTGTGTGACCGGTCCTTGTACGCACGCCGATAAGACTGCCGGACAAAAGCAGCTTATTAAGGAGCTTACTAAATTCTAGACAAAATGATTAAAAAATTGGTTTTATTTGTCTCCTTGACGGGAGTTTTTCTATGTACCGCTTCTTGCGGACATAAAGAATTACCGTCAATGGGAGATTATTCCGTACAGGTATTTAATGATACCCACGTACGTTTCGCTCCGGATGTATATCCCGCCGCTTTTAACGCTCCGGGACCGGACAGTATCTATCATTTGGTGAATGGCCGTATTATCTTGAAGAAGGTAACATTGCCGGAATATAAGCGAAACGTTTCCGTCAAACTCCGGGTTACGGTAGCTTCGAATGGAGATCGCTGGGATAAATCCGGCTCTTGTTTTGTATTGCCAAATGCCTCGGGCATTAATTTGTTGAATATCGCTAAAGGGGAGAAGGAGTTTCCTGCGGTGGATAGCGTGAAACTGGAGAAGATGATCGGTATCATCCCCGGGACGGATTATCAACCTACCGTGGAATTGATGCGTTTCATGACTCCGTTCGGAGTAGGGCATTACAGTAGTCCCGAGGATAGCTTGACGAAACATCGTAAACCTGTGTATGTCGACCATTGGGAGGATAGCGTAAGCTGGGAGCAAGACATAACCGATTTGTATCCTCTTCTGGAAGGTGGCGCTTATGTTGGGATCTTTATCGATACATGGACACCGGAAGGATACGTCGCTAGCATGACGATCGATGTGGACGAGTCCGATCTGACTTGCGACGCTTTGCCGAAGAAACATGTAGAGCCGTTGATGAATACGGTTTATTATATCGGGCAGGAATATCCGGATATATTCGCCCGGAAGGACGTGTCATTGGATTTTGATATTCCTCAAGGCGCACGTGATGTCCGTCTGAAATATATCGTTACGGGACATGGCGGTCATTCCGGTGGTGATGAGTTCGTGGAGAAACAGAATATTGTATCTGTTGATGGAGTTCCTGTCTTGGATTTTGTTCCTTGGCGTACGGACTGCGCTTCTTTCCGTCGTTTTAATCCGGCTACCGGGGTTTGGTTGAGAAAGCGTCTGGCTGCCTATATCACCGAGAAGGGTTATTCGGAGAAAGAAGTAGAGGAACCCTTGGCGTCTTCGGATCTTTCCCGCTCTAATTGGTGTCCCGGATCGGACGTGATACCGGAAGAGGTGGAGCTGAAGGATATCCAACCCGGCCATCATACGCTGACGGTGAGTATTCCGGAAGCGGCAGAAGTGGATGGGAATAAGCTGAATCATTGGTTGGTCTCAGCCTATTTGGTCTGGGATGAGTAAATAATGTGATAATATGTTATGTACCAATGTGCCAATCATGCTCTCTTCAACTAATTGGCATATTGGCACATTAGCCAATTAAAAAATTATTGATATGGAAGACTTGTTACCTTTCGCCCTATTATGTTTCACTTCGTTTTTTACGTTGACCAATCCACTCGGTACGATGCCGGTTTTCTTGACCATGACCAATGGTATGAATGACCATGAGCGGAAAGCGATTGTCCGAAGGGCCACGATCGTGTCGTTCATCACCTTGATGGTTTTTACTTTCTCCGGTCAGTTCCTGTTTAAGTTCTTTGGTATCTCCTCGAACGGCTTTCGCATAGCTGGCGGCTTTATTATCTTCAAGATTGGGTTTGATATGCTTCAAGCACGCTACTCGAACGCGAAGTTGAAAGAGGAAGAGGTGAAAACCTATGCGGATGATATATCCATTACTCCTCTGGCAATCCCGATGTTGTGCGGTCCGGGAGCGATCGCCAACGCAATCATGCTTATGGATGACGCCTCGACACTCAGCTTAAAGGGTACGTTGATTGGTATTATCGCATTGGTTTATTTTATCACGTTCTTGATCTTACAAGCTTCTACCCGTTTGGTACGGATATTGGGAGAGACTGGAAATAACGTGATGATGCGTTTGATGGGATTGATACTGATGGTGATCGCCGTGGAATGTTTCGTAAGCGGATTGAAGCCTATCTTGATCGATATCTTGCGTGAGGCGATGGGCTAACAAATTACCAGACCAGCTTCTTTCTGCGATGGGCGCTAAATATTGGAATAACCTTTTTTATCCTCATCGCAATCGGAGATATTTGCTTTCCAGATAAGTAGCTCTGCTTGGAACGGGAGATACGATATGATATCATGGGTGTGTGTTGTTCCGTTTGAGATCGTGATCTTCTTGGATTTAGCATACAGGTTCATATCCTTCATTTTTTGCTGTCCTTCAGGTGTCGTATCATGAACTTCTTGTGTGAAATGAAGTCTGTTTATTTTTAACATGGCTAGGTGATCGATTAATTCTTTGAGATTATCCTTCGAGATGAGAGTGAAAGGTGTGTGTATTGCCACGGTCCGATTGCTGTATCGGGGGCCATCTAGTATGGTCATTCCCGGTACGTTCCATTGAATATCTCTACCTGAGTTGGGCTGTTTATTGCTGGAGGAAGCAGAAAACGTAAGGTTTGCGTTGCGTAAAAGAAACCTTTTTGTCCGGATGCTTTTATTAGAATACAAGAGGGGGCTATATTCAGTTTATAATGTTCGGCCGCTAGTTCTCTGTCTGTGCGGAATATGATATTGGCTCGTTTGTCTTGTATTTTTATTTCCGGGGTGAATCCGGCGGAAAGCGTGAACAGATCGGTCAACTCCCGAGCGATCATAGCCTGTTTTTCATTTTCTACACTGATGAGGGTTGCCTTGTTGAATGTGAAATCACCTTTGTCTGATACACTTTGCAAGGGGAAAGGAATGATCTCCGGTTTTTCGTCCGGAAGGAAACATTTTACAAGTATCATAACCAAAATAATAAAATATATACCCGTTGTACGTAACATAAGAATAATTTTTAATGATATGCTTTTTTGTTTAATTTTTCACTTGCTGCAAATCTATGCTTTAAGGATATTTTCTTGAGTCCAAAATCGTCCGTGAAAATTCAAAAAACGTTTTTTATACTCTGCAAGCCTTATATTTCGGACGATTTAGTGTTTTTGCCGAACAATGGGTGATATACAACTATGCGAGTATTTTGGAAGTTTTTACAATTATATCTATTGCTGTTTTTAGTGTGTTTAACAGAGTCTCTTTATGCAGCTCCTAGGTATTATTTTAAACAAATCTCTTTGGAAAACGGATTATCGCAGTCTTCCGTAAAATGTGTGCTGGTAGATGAAAGAGGGGTTATGTGGATTGGTACCCGATTTGGGTTGAATCGTTTCGATAGGGAAAAGATTACCGTTTATCAGGAGGAGAGGGAGAATCCGCATTCTCTTCCTTATAATGATATAGTTTTTTTGGAGGAAGATGCGGAGGGAAATATTTGGGTAGGAACCTGTTGCGGATTGGCATATTTCGATCGTGGTACTTTCCGGAACCTGCTTTTGAGTCTTCTTCCGGTAATATTTATATTTCTGGAGTGGAAGGGCTGGTTAGGATACGGCCCGGCTATGACATTCATGAGGAAGAGGATTTTTCTGTGAGCATGATTAATTTGGCTTTAGATGGGTTACCGATTCATCCTGATGGTATATCCGGGGAACAGGCTATTTCCATTCCGTGGGATTATGTTTCCCTTGGGAGGGGTATAAATCAGGGGCGGATATCTATTTGGCGAAGCCGTTTGATATAGATTCCTTGTTGGTGATTCTGCGGAATATATTAAGACAACGAGACCTACTTCGTGTGCGTTATCGTGAGTCCGGTTGTCTATTCTCTCCAAAAGAGGATGCGACAAGCAATGCGGACGAACAATTCATGTGTAAATTGAATACGTTGCTTCGGGAGAACTTGAGTAATCCGGATTTGAATGTGCCTTTTATAGCCTCTGCGATGGCGATGAGTAGAACGACGCTTTATAGCAAGTTCAGTCATTTGTCGGATGTCTCGGTTGGTGATTATGTGATTCGGTTTCGTATGGTCGAGGCTTCTCGGTTGCTTTCATCTCATAAGGATATGAGTATTCAGGAAGTAGCGGACCGTGTCGGTTTTTCCAGCGCTCGTTATTTTAGTACGGCTTTTAAACAAAGCTATGGGGTCACTCCAACCGAATATCGTCGAAATAATTAAGTGTTAGTTGCAGACTATTCTTTTCATAAATTCAATCTTTTTAGCAGAATCTGATAGATATCTCCTATAAACAACTTTTTGGGTGAGTCATATGTTTTAAATAGCTCCTGAATGAGGACATTATGATAGATTTTCTATGATAATTATTATTGTCTACCTATTGACATTTCGGGTTGGCTAGTGTAAAATTGGCTTAAAAAAGTATGGCTACAATAAAAGTAAAGTTTCGTCCATCGACGGTGAGAGGCAAAGCGGGTGTTGTCTGCTACCAACTTTGTCACAGACAGGAGAATAGGCAAATAACTACCGATATGCGGATATTTCCTCATTGGTGGAATGGGGAGAAACGAGAGTTGGTTGTTACGCCTGACAATGAAAAAACTATTTTTTCTTATCAGAAACGAATAAATGCGGACTTAGTTGCGATCCGGAAAATCATTCGGGAATTAGATGCTGTAGGGGATGAATACACCTTATCCGATGTGATCAGGAGATTTCGATCTCCAAAAACTGAAACCGGAATGTTGGACTATTTGAGAAAAGAGATTGGACTCCTTCATGATAGCGGTCAATTCAGTACTTCCCGTAATTATTTACGAACATTGAACAGCTTCTCCTCTTTTTTAGAGAATTGTGATATACCTCTCACCGCATTAGACTCCGATACGGCTTGCAAATATGAGAAATGGCTATGGGGAAGGAGAGTGAGTAAGAATAGTAGCTCATTTTATATGAGAATCTTGCGTGCCGCTTATAATAAAGCTGTACAAGAGCAACTTGTGGAGCAAGCTTTTCCTTTTCATGAGGTATATACCGGGATCGCCAAGACATCGAAACGTGCCGTTAGTGAAAAGACCATTTTGAAGTTGCAGAGACTTGACCTGTCTTATTCATCGGCTTTGGCTCTCTCTCGGGATTTGTTTGTATTCAGCTATAGTACTCGAGGGATGGCGTTTGTGGATATGGCTTATTTGAAAAAAGAAAATATAGGTAAAGGGGTAATTACTTACTGTCGCCATAAGACCGGTCAAAACCTGACGTTGCGAATTGAACCTTGTATAGAGGCGATCTTGAGACGATATCTATCGGACTCTTCGAAAACTCCCTATGTATTTCCAATCATTACCGATGAAAATCCGGATCGGGCTTACTTGCAATACCAAACGGGATTGAATTACCATAATCAGAAATTAAAGCGATTGGGGAAGTTAATCGGTGAGACATTGCCTCTATCTTCATACACTCCCCGCCATAGTTGGGCTACCGCTGCACGCAATCATAATATCCCTGTTGCGGTTATCAGCGCAGGAATGGGACATACCTCCGAGAAGACAACTCTTATTTATTTGGACTCTTTGGATAACTCGTTGATAGACAATGCGAATAATGGAATTTTAAAAGACCTAAATTCTACTGTCTCTTGGTAAGAAATCTTAGAAATACGTCGCAAATGTAATTATAATCTGCAAAACAAAAAAATAAAGGGGGGATTTTTGGATATAAATTGTATCCTCTGTTGATGTAACTCGTTAACAAATAGCATATATAAATACGTTAATTGTTTTCTTCTCTATTATTCTTTGTCTGGTCTGGAAAATGAGAGTGTATACTTTTTTCGACAACAACCTTATCTTTTTTCGAGTATCAAATTGAGTAAACCGAGTAAAAAAGTAGTTTTTATACATTTTATGTATTTGATAATAAGATAAATAACTATTTGTACTGTTTCTTACCAAGAAACGGTAGAAATATAGGGTTAGGGTTTCCCATTCACTGTAGTCAGGAATGGTCCTCATTTCGGAATTTTATATAAAAATAGCCGGATTAACCTTGATTGCTGTATATCCTTTAATCAAAAAATAAGGAAATACAGGAATGGAAGGTATATCCTCTTTGTACATGAATAAAAACGGTATAATTCATTGAAAACAATAACACTTGACGGCAACCATTGGTTTGCGCTAAAAGTATTTTATAACAAAGTTTTTGAGATCGAGGAATCCCTCAAGAAGGATGATATCGATTGCTATTTCCCTTGTGAGGATGCGGTGGTCATGCGGAATGGAGTAAGAAAGATCATACGTAAACCAATTATCAGTTCAATCCTGTTCTTTCATTCTACGACGTTGCGTGCGATGGAGATACAGCGACAATTCACGGACAAGGTGATACTGTATACAAGAGATAAGGAATTGAAAAAGGTGCCACTTATCATTCCGGACCGGGAGATGAATATTTTCATGTTGGTCACGTCATCCGGCGAGAAAGGAATGGAATATTTGGGGGCTGACAGTACCAAGTTTTGTCGGGGAGAACGTGTGAGAGTGATTGACGGGAAATTCAAGGGGGCGGAAGGATATATCTGCCGGATCAAGAAAAACAGCCGTTTGGTTGTCGCCATTCAGGGGGTCTGTGCCGTAGCGACCTCCTATATCCCACAAAGCTTTATTCAAAAAATATGAGAACGATAATAGAGACCGGTCTTTTTTTATCGGGTGGTTTTTTGATATCCATTTTACAGGGATTGATACTTATCCCCAATATCTTGTTGATCTCCTATAAGAAACGATTGTTCGATCAGCCCGACGAGCGTAAGGTGCATTCCATACCTGTTCCCCGCTTGGGAGGTATCTCTTTCTTCCCGGCGATACTCGTGTCGCTCTGTTTGATAATCGGTCTGTTCCATTGCGTTGGGATTCCGATAGCTCGTTTGCTAACCGATCGAAGTTTGTTGGAGTTACTGTTTTGGGTCAGTGGTTGTATGCTACTTTATCTCATTGGTGTGGCAGATGATCTGGTGGGTGTCGGTTATCGTTACAAATTTGTTGTTCAGGTTTTTACGGCGATCCTATTGGTGTTGCCGGGGGCATGGATTAACTCGTTAGGCGGTTTGTTCGGAATTTATATGCTTCCTTCGTGGGTGGGTATTCCTTTGACGGTTTTGATAGTCGTTTATATAACCAACGCTATTAACCTGATTGACGGTATAGACGGCTTGGCTTCCGGCTTGAGTTGTATCGCGCTTACCGTATTGGCGGCTATCTGTATATCTAACGGATCTTATTTTTATGCATTGTTGGCGTTAGCTACATTAGGTATATTGATACCTTTCTGGTTCTATAACGTTTTTGGCAACGCTCAGCGTGGGCACAAACTTTTCATGGGGGATACAGGAAGCTTGACGATCGGTTATATCCTCAGCTTCTTGGTAATACAACTAAGTGTCGTACATTCAGATGGGGAGGTCCGGACAAACCCTTATATGGTTATAGCATTCTCGACGCTCCTGGTTCCTCTTCTTGATGTCTTCCGTGTGGTGTTGCATCGATTACGTAAAGGCAGGAATCCCTTCTTACCGGATAAGAATCACATCCATCATAAGTTGTTGCGGACTGGTATGCGTGTCCGTACGGTATTGGTGACGGTCCTGTTAATCTCCTTCTTTTTCATAGGGATGAATATCCTGCTGTCCCCGGTTTTAAATCTTACTTGGTTATTGGTACTAAATATGTTGTTGTGGGCATTGATACATCTTATCATCAACCGGTGCATCATCCTTTATCAGGAAAAAGAGTGGCATCAATGAAATCAAATCAATTAATTTTATATCATGAATAAGAGTTCTCGTTATTCACATGTGTTTTTCATACAATTGGTAGGGTTGTTATTTCTTTTAAGCGCCTGTTCCACTACGCACCAAACGAATTATTTTCAAGATCTTCACCCCGGAGAGAGTGAGCAGAAGGTCGTGTCTCCATTGACGGTCAAGATACGACCGGGCGATCAGATCTCTATTCTGGTGAATAGCCGAGATCCCCAACTGACCAACCTATTTAATTTGCCGATCCTGTCGCAGCAGGTCGGACAGGTATCGCAAGGTAGTGGATCAAGTCGTGGCTTGTCCGGCTATACGGTAGACGATCGGGGTGAGATTGATTTTCCTGTATTGGGAAAAATCCATGTGGCGGGGAAAAGCCGGTCTGAGATAGCGGCCTTTATCAAGGATGCGTTGATTACTGGGAATTACGTAAAAGATCCGGTGGTGACCGTTGAATTTATGAACCTTACAATATCGGTTCTGGGTGAGGTGAACAACCCGGGGCGTTTCAATATCGACCGGGATCAAATGACCTTGTTAGACGCTATCAGTATGGCGGGCGATTTGACGATTTATGGCAAACGGGATAAGGTAATGGTACTACGTGAGGAAAATGGAGCGCAACGAGTTTACGGCATAGACCTTTGCTCCGCCAGCCAGATGTATGCGTCTCCCGCCTATAACCTCCAGCAGAATGACGTGATTTATGTGGAGCCGAATACCGTGCGGGCACGTCAGTCCACTGTCAACGGAAACAATGTTCGTTCCACCTCCTTTTGGATATCGCTGGCTTCCTTGTTGACAACGATTAGCGTACTTGTATTCAAATAATAATTGATCATTCAATTCATTCATTAAAAAATTATGGCTCAAAATAACGTTAGAACGGGTCAACCGGAGGACTTCATGCGGATTCAGGACTTGTTTTACCTCTGTCTCTCCAAGTGGTATTGGTTTGTCATCTCTTTGGGGATAACGCTAAGTGTCGCTATTCTTTATGTATTGGTTACTCCTCCGGTTTATATGCGGTCGGCGGCTTTGTTGATCAAGGACGAGTCGAAGGGGCAATCTCTTTCCGGCGAGGTGGGAGGCTCTTTTTCCGATCTGGGGCTTTTTCAGGCGAACACCAATGTGAACAATGAGTTGATATCCTTGCAATCTCCTGCGATTATGCTGGATGTCGTGAATCGATTGCGTTTGGATGTTGCCTATCATACGGATGGGGCTTTTTATCGCAAAGTCCTTTATGGACAGGATCTTCCGGTCTCTGTTTCATTTGCGGATTTGCAAGATAATGAATCCGTGTCTTTTACCTTACGTTTGCTGGATGAGGAGAACGTGGAACTATCCGATTTCATTCGGGAGGGTGAGGAGCTTGAAGAGACCTCGGTCATGACCTGTAAGTTACGGGAGTTGGTTACGACTCCGGTGGGTAAACTGACGATAGATCCGACCCCTTATTTTCAAGGAGCGTTCGCTCAGCCGATTTATGTCTCGCGATCCGGTCTGTATGGCACGTTATCCGCCTATTCCGGTAATTTGAGCGTAGCGTTAAGCGACGAGAAATCAACGGTGATCAACCTCTCGATTAAGGATGTCAGTGTGCGGCGTGCGGAAGACATATTGAATACCTTGATATCCGTCTATAATGAGAATTGGGTAAAAGACAAAAACCAGATCGCCATCAGTACCTCCATGTTTATCAATGATCGTTTGGGTGTGATTGAGGGGGAGTTGGGGAGCGTGGATGAGAATATCTCTACTTATAAAAGCGAGAATCTGCTGCCGGATGTGCAAGCGGCCTCCAGTTTGTATCTGGCGCAATCCAGCGAGACCAATTCCCGCATCCTTACTTTGAACACTCAGTTATCCATGGCCCGTTATATCCGGAACTACTTGACGAACGCTTCCAGCAAGAACCAGTTGCTACCGGCTAACTCCGGTTTGGAAAGCACCAATATAGAACATCAGATATCAGAATACAATACGACGCAGTTGCAACGTAACAATTTAGTGGCGAACAGTAGCGAGCGAAATCCGTTGGTGATGGATCTGGATCATTCCTTGCAGGCCATGCGTACGGCTATCATCTCGTCCATTGATAATCTGGTAGTCACGCTTAATACGCAAATTAGTACTTTGCGACAAAGCGAGAAGCAAACCACGGCCCGTATCGCCGCTAATCCCTCGCAAGCGAAATACCTGTTATCAGTGGAACGTCAGCAAAAGGTAAAAGAGTCATTGTATTTATTCCTGTTGCAGAAACGTGAGGAGAATGAGTTGTCCCAAGCTTTTACGGCATATAATACACGGTTGATCACCCCGCCGACGGGAAATATGCTTCCTATAGCCCCGGTTAAGAAGAATATCTTATTGGTAGCTTTTGCGCTCGGCTTGTTAATACCGGTCGTGATCCTGTTTATGTTGGAGAATATGAATACGACTATTCGCAGGCGAAAAGATATAGAGCGATTGACCATTCCATTCGTTGGAGAGATACCTTTGTCATATCGGGCGAAAAAAGGCTTTTTCCGGCGTAAGAAAGAGGAAAAGGCCATAATCGTAGTCAAGGAAAAAAGCCGCAACGTAATCAATGAGGCATTCCGGGTAGTACGTACCAATTTAGAGTTCATGATGGGAAAAGACGCTCACTCAAAGGTTATCATGGTATCTTCCTTGAATCCCGGTAGCGGTAAGACCTTTATAACGATGAATCTCTCCACGAGTCTCGCCGTAAAAAGTAAAAAAGTTCTGGCGATAGATATGGACCTTCGTCGAGCATCCCTTAGCGATTATATCCATTCTCCAAAGTGTGGCATATCCGATTACCTAAGCGGGCAGGTTCCGGATTATAGCTCTATTATCGTAAAGGGAGAAACTATCGCCGGTTTGGATGTGATTCCCGTAGGTACGATCCCCCCAAACCCTACGGAACTTTTATTCTCGGAACGTTTTGCCACATTGCTGGAACAGCTCCGTATGGAGTATGATTATATCTTTATCGATTGTCCGCCGGTCGAGATCGTGGCCGATGCTTCCATTATCAATAAGTACTCAGACTTGACCTTGTTTATCATCCGTGCGGGATTACTTGACCGAAACCTGTTAGCGGATGTCGAGAAGTTCCATACGGAACGTAAATACGGCAACATGTCTTTGATCTTAAATGGAACAGACGGAGGAGGTAACCGTTATGGCTACAAATATGGCTACCATTACGGCTACGCCGGATATACGAAAGAGGAATAAATAGGATGTGGTTTTTCAAAAAGCAGACCAGTCTTGTGGGAAGCGGTATTTTGGAGGGATTTACTGATTACCATTCACATATATTACCCGGGGTGGATGATGGTGTACAAACATTAGATGAGTCCTTGTATGTATTGGATTGTCTGGAGAAACTAGGGGTTCAATCCATTTGGCTAACTCCGCATATCATGGAAGACTTTCCCAACACGAGCGAGAAATTGAGAGAACGTTTCCAGCTTCTTCTTCAATATTATTCCGGAGGTATAGCTCTCCATTTAGCCGCGGAATACATGCTGGATAACTTATTTGAGGAGCGACTGGCCTCGGAAGACTTGTTGCCGATTGGCAAGGCTCAAAAACATTTGCTAGTGGAGACTTCCTATTTTAATCCTCCGATGGGATTAAATAATATTCTGCTTCGGATCAAGGCAAAAGGCTATATACCTGTACTGGCGCATCCCGAACGATATACCTATATGAATGAGAAAGATTATTGGCGATTGAAAGGTATGAACGTGAGGTTCCAATTGAATCTCCTTTCCTTGGTCGGTGCATATGGTCCGGAGGTTCGAGGTAAGGCGGAGTGGCTACTGAAAAACGGCTATTATCAACTCTGCGGAACTGATATTCATAGTCTTACGCTTTGGAAAGAAAGTGTTATGAAGAAAAGAATATCGGGAAATGTCTCTCGAATGTTGCAAGGCATCATAGCGACACATTTCCCGGGATAGTTAATGGAACAAGTAACGATATTCATCGCACGAGAAGCAGGGACAAGCTTTCTTTACGCCGGGCAAGTCACGATGCCCCACGATAAGCGCATGAGGAAAGAGCGTGTGGAGTTTCCACAGGAGTTCCCTCAATCGCTCCTTCTGTTCCGGGGTACGGGTATCGGCGGTTTTGCCGCTTTCATCCAATCCGCCTTCATAACAAATACCTATGCTGCAACGATTGAGTCCACGGACATGGGCACCTACTTCCAGCAGTCGGCGATGCTGTGTCACGATTCCACTCCTGCGGATATAGAAATGATAGCCGATGGTACGGAATCCCCGTACCTTATGGTCACGGTGAAGCTGTTCCACCGTATAGTCACGGTCACTTTGGGTAGCGGAGCAATGTATGACGATGAAGCGGACAGAGTCCGCCCCATTCATCATCAATCCGCTTTCCACTTGCGTCAGCAGGGTACGCTCGTTGAGCGTCTCTTCTCCGCCGACAATCATGGGAAATGTTTCTTGCGTCATTGTCACTAGAATTTAGAAGTGAGAAACACAGGAAGATACACCTAATGCCGTTAAGGCTGCGATAATAGCCTGTACGATAGCTTGGACTATTTTCTTCCAATCGATTTTACTTGAATTGCTCATGTCTGTTCAAATTTGAGGGTGAATAATGTATAGTTCTTGGAGATCAGATCTCGTCGGGACTTTCGGAGTCCCCTTCCTCGGGAGTTACGATAGGTACCCCACCCTTAAAGTCGATTCTCACCAAATTGGTTTTCTCGGGCAGGAGCGCATAACGGAACGTCCCGTTAAGGATCGTATACTCGGCGTTAAACGCTGGTCGGATACTTTTCACCAGCTTGGCTGTCACCTCCTTGGGTGTGCTTACGCTTTTCTCGGTGAGCAACTCGTTGTAGAAGATGCCCAATCCGTCCAGCTTGATCTTGTAACCAAGCGCCATGTGGGTTTGGCAGAAATAAGCGAGACGTTCGATGACCCCGATCACGTCGGCCGGTGTCAAGGCCGACTCTTGTGCGATCTGGGTAGCCACCTGCTTGGTAGTGATTGTACCATAATAATAAGCTTGAGCACTGTAAACAGTTTCTCCCTTACGAGGGCCAATGTTCAAATCGATTTTTCTAGCATAAAAAGGCTGTGCCATAATGTTAAAATTTTAATAGTGAATACTCTGTTATTTTTATCAATGTCATTGACTGATACAAAAGTAAGGAAGTCGAAAACCTCACTTTCCGATGCTTTCGGTTTCATTCCGGTTGTTTCGTTTAAGGCGTTTCCGAAGTGAATAACTAATGGCTTGTCAAGTGAATAACTAGCGGCTATACCTAGTGAATAACTAACGGCTTCAGTTCCCGCTTACGGTTCACCGAGATACTGTACGATGATGCCTGTCTGTTTAGGCGTAAACGTTTTGTTGTGAGGCTTATAGTACGCTTTTTTCAACTCGGTGATCAGGTCGGGGTTATGCTTCATCAGGTTACGGAGGTTTGCGATGGCAGATTCCTCGTTATTTGTATCAGGAAAATAGAGCTTCGCCAACTCCCTTTTGGAGTAGGGGCGGATGCGGAAATTCGGTTCGTTCATATAATAAAAAGTTTTTTTAATGAATACTTTAGATTGCTTTCTCATTCGAATGATATTGCGAAGCTACCGGAGCGAAGACATTAAACCATGAATAAATAAAAGCATTCGGTTATGATTCCGTGCCTATTCGGAAATCCGGGAAATAAATAAAGAAATGAGAGTTGAGGAAAAAAAGACATTTACCAATATACAATTGAGCGATGAAGAATGGTCTCTATACCGATATATCCCCAATGTGGAGAGATTAAAGTATTATGTCGGACGTATGAGAAACTGCATGAATATGGATCATGTGATGGATCACGTCGTGCTCCCCATGTTGCTGCATGAGCTGGAAGTCACCAAGGAAAATTCAGAGAAGAGAGACTTCTACACCCGATTACGCCCATTCATCAAGCACTTACGCGGCTCGTCCGGCACGACGCTGTTTGAGCGTATCACTCGATTGAACGAGATACTGAAAAGGGAGAAACGGTGCGGACAAACATTCGCCGGCATCCTTCAACAAATCAAGATAGAGCCCCCAAAGCTTGGCGAGGAAGCCTCCTGCATCATCGAACTGATCATAAGCTCCTCTCCCGAGAATAGTAATGTGATAAGCGTGAGCCCTATCCTTGTAGGAGTAGAGTATAGAAAGAAAGTCAACCAGAGCATCGGTAGGGAAATCGGCGTGAATGTATCTGGCCGATCTTTACAGGATCGTATATAATATAATTACAATTTTTAACAATAGGGAATGAAAGCATGTTTTATGGGCTTGGGTTATATTGGTTTGCCCACAGCCATTATCGCTGCCAAGCACGGCATTCAGATAACGGGAGTTGATATCAATCCCCATGTAGTGGAAATGACTAATGCGGGACATCTACACATCATTGAACCTGGTATGGAGAAAATGTTACAGGAAGTAGTGAAAACTGGCATGTTGAAGGCTTCGGTTACACCAGAAGTAAGTGATGCTTATTTTATGGTAGTTCCTACCCCTTTCAAGGGAAACCATGAACCTGATGTGAGTTACGTGGAAGCTGCTACTCATGCGGTATTGCCGTTGCTGAAAGAAGGGGATCTTTATGTAATAGAATCCACTTCACCCGTAGGAACCACAGAGGCCATGGCACGCATCATCTTTAATGAACGTCCGGAACTGGAAGGTAAGATTTATATAGCCTATTGTCCGGAGCGCGTATTACCCGGTAATGTGATTTATGAATTGGTACATAATGACCGTGTCATAGGCGGTTTAAATCCTGAATCTACCGATAAGGCCATTGAGTTCTATTCCCAATTTGTACAAGGTACGCTTCACAAAACGAACTGTCGCACGGCAGAAATGTGCAAACTGACGGAGAACTCTAGTCGCGATGTACAAATTGCTTTTGCCAATGAGCTTTCGCTTATCTGCGACAAGGCGGGCATCAATGTTTGGGAGCTTGTCAATCTTGCCAACAAGCATCCGCGTGTGAATATCCTGCAACCCGGTTGCGGTGTTGGGGGACATTGCATTGCGGTGGATCCATACTTTATCACTGCTGATTTCCCTGCGGAAAGTAAGTTGATTAGTGATGCCCGTGAAATTAACAACTACAAGAGTTTCTGGTGTGCCGAGAAAGTGAAGAATGCCATGTTGGAGTTTGAATTGAAACATCATCGCAAACCTTGTGTCGCTATGATGGGACTTGCTTTCAAACCCAATATCGACGATTTGCGTGAAAGCCCGGCAAAATACATCACTACGAAAGTGATGCAGAGTTGCAATAATGCCGATATTTTGGTTGTGGAACCGAATATAAAAAAACACAATGTCTTTAAATTGACTGATTATAAAGAGGCTTATGACAAAGCAGATATCGTGGTGTTTTTGACGGCACACATTCCATTTAGAGAACTGGAATGGAGGGGCGATAAGGTGACATTGGATTTTTGTGGAGTGTTTAAGAAATAAGATGGAGAATTAAAATATGAATAAGATTTTGGTTACTGGAGGAGCCGGGTTTATTGGTTCTAATCTTTGTGAGCATTTGTTGGCTCACAACTATGAAGTGGTATGTTTAGACAATTTTGCCACCGGTAAGCCAGAGAATGTGTTCCCGCTTTTAGAACGCTATTCTGAAAAGTTTAAATTGATAGTCGGTGATATCCGGGTTTTGGCAGATTGTCGCAAAGCAGTGGAGGGTGTGGATTACGTTATGCACGAAGCCGCATTGGGAAGCGTACCTCGTTCTATCAAAGATCCGATTACTACGAACGACACCAATATATCCGGATTCTTGAATATGCTGGTAACCGCCCGAGATGCAGGTGTGAAACGATTTATATATGCTGCAAGTTCGTCTACTTATGGCGACAGCAAGTCACTACCGAAGGTCGAGGATGTGATAGGAAAGCCACTATCTCCTTATGCCATTACCAAGTATGTGAACGAACTCTATGCCGATGTGTTTGCCAAAACATACGGTATGGAATGCATCGGACTGCGCTATTTCAATGTGTTCGGGCGTCGTCAGGATCCGTTTGGCGCATACGCCGCTGTGATTCCATTGTTTGTGAAGAAACTGATGGCTCATGAAAGTCCGGTTATTAATGGTGATGGTGAATACAGCCGCGATTTCACTTATATAGACAATGTGGTTCAGATGAATATGCTGGCTATGACCACCAATAATAAGAATGCTGTAAATCAGATATATAACACAGCCTACGGTGAACGCACCACATTGAACCAACTTGTAGGCTATCTGAAAGAATTTTTGAGCGAGTTTGATTCTGAGATTATTCAAGTGGAAGTGATTCATGGTCCTAACCGTTTAGGAGATATACCCCATTCTCTGGCTTGTATTGACAAAGCCAAATCGTTATTGGGCTATAATCCGCAATACAGTATGCGCGAGGGGTTGAAAGAAGCTGTGAAATGGTATTGGAATAATTTGATATAAAAATGAAAAGTATTAAGATTTGTGTAGTCGGATTAGGATATGTAGGCTTACCGCTTGCCCGACTTTTTTCAACTAAATATCCTACTGTGGGATTTGATATGAATCAAGCTCGTGTGAATGCTTTGATGAAGGGGCATGATGCAACACTTGAAGTTGCTGATGACCTACTTCAGGATGCCATTAACAATCATGGGTTTAAATGTACAACAGATATTGAACAAATTCGCGACTGTAATTTCTACATCGTAGCAGTTCCAACTCCTGTGGATGAGAACAACAATCCGGATTTAACTCCACTTTATGGTGCAAGTACCACTGTTGGAAAGGTGATTTCCAAAGGAGATATTGTAGTCTATGAGTCTACTGTTTATCCCGGTGTTACAGAAGATGAGTGTATTCCAGTTGTGGAAAAAGTGTCCGGATTGAAGTATAATGAAGATTTCTTTGCAGGCTATAGCCCTGAACGTATAAATCCGGGAGATAAACTTCATACAGTTGAAAAAATCAAGAAAGTTACTTCTGGTTCCACAGTTGAAATCGGTAAGAAAGTGAATGAAGTTTATGCGTCCGTCATTACAGCTGGTACCCACCTTGCTTCAACTATCAAGGTGGCAGAAGCCGCTAAAGTTATCGAAAACTCGCAGCGTGATATAAACATCGCTTTTGTCAACGAACTTTCCAAAATTTTCACTAAGATGGGAATTGACACGCAGGATGTGCTTGAGGCAGCTTCCACAAAGTGGAATTTTCTTCCATTCAAGCCGGGACTTGTAGGCGGACATTGCATAGGTGTCGATCCTTATTATCTCGCTCAGTGTGCGCAGCGTCACGGATACAACCCTGAAATCATTCTTGCCGGTCGACGTATGAATGATGGCATGGGAGAATATGTAGCCAACGAAGTAGTGAAACTTATGTTGAAAAAAGGTATTCAGGTGTTGGGGGCAAACATCTTGATATTAGGTTTTACATTCAAGGAAAACTGTCCTGATGTGCGCAACACAAAGGTTATTGATATTTATAATGCTCTACGAGAGTATAATGTTAATATAACAATTTATGATCCATGGGCAAATCCGGCAATCGTAGAACACGAATATGGAATAAAAGTAACGAATCAACTTCCAATGAAAAAGTATGACACTGCAATTCTTGCCGTTGCTCACAAGGAATTTACGGAGTTAGATATATTGTCAATGCTTAACGACAATCATATAATTTATGATGTCAAAGGATTCCTTGACAAACAAATAGTGAATGGTCGATTGTAATTTAAATTAAATGCATTAATGAAGAGATTTACTTTGTGGAATAGCTATGTTGCAATAACTGAAAGTAAAGAGTTTGTTGATTGGAACAAAACAAAAATTATAGGCAGTTTTAAATGTCCGGCTTTTTCCTATAGATCAAGTACTCAGATAAAAGCAGACCCTTTTTTATTTGAGTATAACAACGCTATATATCTCTTCTACGAAGAAAAGTATAAAAACGGGAAAGGTTATATTGTCTGTACTTGGACATCGGATTTAAAAAACTGGTCTCAACCGGTTGTAGTATTGAAGGAACCATTTCATTTGTCATTCCCTTATGTATTTAAGATAAATGATAAAATTTATATGCTTCCGGAAAGTAATGAATCAAATGAGTTGAGGTTATATGAGTGTGTTGACTTCCCATATAAATGGAAATTAAACAAAATTATCTTTGATAATGGAAAATATGTAGACTCATCTATTATTTGCAAGGGCGACATCTACTATTTGTTTACTACACATAAAACTGAAAACTCTTTTTATCATGAATTATATTACTGCAATGATTTATTAAGCGATAAGTGGATAAAACATCCGCAATCTCCAATCTCGAATAATCCTAAATTTGCTCGTAACGGAGGCTCCGTTTTTTCGCATAATAACAATCTGTTCCGTCCTGCTCAAGATTGCTCGGTATCCTACGGGAATAATTTGTCGATATTTAATGTAACACATTTATCTATTGATAAATATGAAGAAACGCTTGTTGCGACTAATTTCTTTCCTAAATATAAATTCAAACACGGAGGACATCACTTTTCGCATATCGAATATAAAGGTCAAAATATAATAGCTTTTGATAAAAAATCAAGAGAATATGCGATAACTCCACTGTTTTCTTCGCTTTATGCTTTAATTTGTAGACTGATGAAGATTACATCTCATAAATAGTTCAAACAACTACAGATTTAAACGATATAATATGAATAGAGAAGTAGTAGTTATAGGTGGCAATCATCACAATACTTTATCAATACTTAGAAGCTTAGGTGAAAAAGGTATAAAGTCGTTGTTAATTGTTTTATCTCCATACGATCCTAAACCATTTGTAGGTTATAGTAAATATATTCAGAAGAAGATAGTAGTGACAAATATAAATGAAATTTCATCGGCTATGTATTCTCTTCACACGACAGCAGAAAAAGCTATTGTTATAGCCTGTAATGATTGCATTTCCAGTTATCTCGATATGAACCACAATAATCTTTCCAAAGATTTTGTACTCCCGGGCTCAAAGGATGAAGGAATGATAACTCACTTCATGGACAAAGGTGCAATGGCACAACTTGCTGTAAAAAGCGGACTAAATATTCCAAAATCAATTATCATTTCGACGGCAAATCCTGAATTTGAATCGATTACTTACCCATGTATCAGTAAACCTCTTGTAAGCAAAAACGGCTCAAAATCGGATATTGTTATTTGTGAGGACGAAAGTGCGTTAAGAAAATATTTAAATCATTGCAGATGCGATAAAATAATAATTCAGGAGTATATCTCAAAAGATATTGAATTTCAGCTTATTGGCTGTTCTATTAAGGAAGGGGATAAAATAATTATTCCGGGAGTATCAATAATACTTCGTCAACCTATGAACGGCAACACGGGATTTTTGCGATATTTCCCAATTAAAGAGTTTACCTACGATAAATCTTCTTGTTTTGAGTTTATACGAAGCACAGGTTATTCAGGACTTTTTAGTGTTGAATTTATTCGGGATAAGAATGGTACTGATTACTTTATGGAAATAAATTTCCGCAATGATGGGAACTCGATATGTGTTACAGCTTCCGGTATGAATCTTCCATATATATGGTATCTTTATAATTGCGGTGAAAACATAGAAAGTGAATTATGTTATGATTCAATGAGAGAGGTACTTGTGATGCCGGAATTTCAAGATTTTAAAAATGTCAAACATAGACAGATCAGCCTGAGTAATTGGCTTAAAGATGTTAAGAAAACAGATCGGTTTATGGTGTTTAGCAAGCACGACCAAAAACCATTTTGGATGGTTGTTTTCAAGCAATTTTTTCATTAAATAGGTAGCTAAGCACTATCTGATGTCAACCATCGCATTATAATAAAAATAACACGTTAATTTAAGATAGATTTATATTGTCAAAGACTGATTCAGATGCCAGGGGAAATTTCCGATGGCTTTAATTCTTATTTGATTATAATATAGTTTGCAAAAATTAATACAATGAATTACAATTCACTAAGAGTTTTCAATAAAGTAAATCAACTTTGTAGGAATTGGAGAAGCCAATTATATTCTCTTTTTGTTTTTGGCTCAAGCAAATATATTTACAAAGGAAAAAACGTTCACATTTATGGGTTTAAAACACTGTCAATAGGGAAAGCTTGCCATATAATGGATAATTCTGATATACGAGGAAATGTAAATATCGGGAACAATGTTTTTATTCATGAAAATGTATTAATTAGATCCATGGAGTGTTCTATATCAATCGGAAATAATACGACTGTAAATCGAAATACTAACATATTGGCACAAGTAACAATAGGTTCAAATGTGTCCATAGCTCCGAATGTTGTAATAGTAGGAATGAATCATGTATTTTCGAATCTTGATGATACAATTAAATCTCAAGGTAGCACATCCAAAGGGATTATCATTGAAGATGATGTGTGGATAGCAACAAATGTTTCCATTCTTGATGGTATTACAATTGGGAAAGGTTCTGTTATTGCAGCAGGTGCAGTTGTAAATAAAGATGTTCCACCTTATTCAGTAATGGCGGGTGTACCGGCAAAAGTTGTCAAGCAAAGGAATGGGTAATACAAAGCATTACATTTGGTCTGCGGTTGATAAATTCGGTACGCAAATTATAAGTTTTGTCAGCAATATCCTTATTGCAAGGATATTGTCTCCCGATGACTATGGTTTGGTGGCTATGCTTGCCATATTCACAACAATCGTCATGAGCCTTAGTGATGCAGGATTCAATGACGGACTTATTCGCAAATCAGATTGCGATAAAAAAGATTTTGGAACAATTGCATCGTATAATCTTGCAGTTGCCTTATTTATGTTTGCAGTAATGAACATTGCCGCACCATATATTGCTATTTTTTTCGGACGCAATGAATTGACAAACATAGCTAGGGTTCTTGCCATAGGATTTATATTAAAAGCCATTACATTAACTGGATTTGTTCAACTTGTAAAGCAATTAAAATTCAAACAATTGTCGCAAATCAATATCATTTGTTCGCTATTGTCATTCGTAGTGGTTTATACGTTAGCGATTATAGGATTTGGATATTGGGCTTTGGCATTGCAACCTGTTGTTATTGCAATATTCAATATTATATTGTTGCTTATCATTGGAAAATGGAAACCTTATTTCTGTTTTTACAAAAAACGATTCAAAGAAATGTTTGCTTATAGTTCCAATCTTCTTTTGTCGTATATTATAAATCGAATAGGAGAAAATATTTATAGCGTCATTATTGGTAAATCATTTTCCTCGTCTTCGTTGGGGTTTTATAATCAGGCACATAAAATGCAAACAGTTCCAAGCGAAGCTATTCGAAGTATAATAATGACTGCAAGTTATCCGATAATCGCAAACGAAAAGAATCCGAATAAAAGATATGATTTATACTTATCGGTATTCAGTAAGTTTACCTTTATCGTATCGGCAATGGTGTTTTTACTAATGGCTGTATCTGATTTTGCCTTTTATGCATTATTGGGAGAAAAATGGATACCTGCAGCACCTCTGTTCTCAATTTTTATACTAATCACACTAACGTTCCCTCAAAAAGTAGTTAATGCGAATATCATTAAAATTCAAGGAGATTCGGCGTTATATAGGAATTTGTCCTTGCTTGACACGGTATTAAGAATAATAGCACTGCTTGTAACCATGACCTACTCTTTGGAAATGATTGTAGTTGGGCAAGTGGTAGCTGCTTTCATTTCAGCCTACACTTACACTGCGTGTTGTGGAAAGAGGATAGGTTTTTCTACAAAGAAACAGTATCGAATATGGTATTCGATTGTGTGGAAGCCATTAGCGGCATTTTTTGTTAGCAAGGTGATTTTGTCATTCTTCAAAATGGGTTACTGGGGCGATATGTTCAGTGCTGTGTTTTTCTTAGTGGTTTTATGTTCGCTATGCGAACTAACAAAAGACCATACATATATCAACCTGAAAACAATTTATATAACATATTTGAAAAAGCTGTGCAAATAAGATGAATATAAAAAGAGTTATACGATCTCGAATAAGGAATTGGGAATTGCACCTGTCAAAAACTTCTAAGAAAAGATATATAAATTATCTAAGGAAACAGGGTGTTAAGATTGGAGAAAACATTTGGATGACCCCTTGTATTAAAACTGTAAATATAGACATTACAAGACCATCTCTTGTTGAAATCGGAGATTATGTCCGTATTGATAGGAATTTTACCTTGCTTACTCATGATGCGGGATTTTATGTTTTACTCAACAAATGGCATGAATTCATTCCCCAATCAGGAAAAGTAAAGATTGGAAATAATGTATATTTTGCGAGAAATTGTACTGTTTTCAAAGGGGTAACAATCGGTGATAACTGTATTATTGGTTTTGGCTCTGTTGTGACTCATGATATTCCGGCTAATAGTGTTGCTGTTGGTGTACCAGCACGTGTAGTTGGAACTGTGGAGGATTATTACAAAAAAAGAAGTACGAAATGTATAAGTGAAGCATTGGCTTATGCAAAAAGTATAGAGGAAAGATTTCATCGGAAACCGCGATTGGATGAATTTTGGGAAGAATTTCCATTGTTCGTAGATAAAGAGAATATGCATTTGTACCCCCATTTACCTTATAAACGTCAGTTAAGAGATAGCTTTGATTATTGGGTTGAACATCATAAGAGAATTTATGATGGTTTTGAAGAATTCTTAAAGGCTGCCGGGATAGAATGAAAAAAATAGCTATATTATATCCTGCTCATTATGAGCAATCAAGCGGAGGGGCAGAAATACAGATACTCTATTTGATTAATGCTTGCAAGCAGCAGAACTGGGAGATTCATTATATCTTTGAAGATAAGGGAACAGATATAAAAAATAAGGAGAACATCGTGCTGCATCCCTTATGCAAGATGAAGAATTATAAATTCTGTGGAAAAGGGTGGTTCCTATATGAAAAACAGATACTAAGAGAATTAAATGCGATCAAACCGGATACGATATATACGAGAATCGGTTCCTCATGGATAGGTATAGCTACCTCGTATGCAAAAAACCATAAAGTTAAGCATGCTCACGCTTTAGCATCTGATAGCTCGGTAACACGAAAATTATTGGGAAAGCCATTATATCCATTATTCAGTCAAATCGAAACCTATTACATAAATAAAGGTTTGGTAGGTGCAGATGTGATTATCGCTCAGAACGTTTTTCAACAACAAATGTTAAGTAAGCGTTATGGGAAAGAATCAATTTTAGTAAACCAAATGACACCATCTGTTGATGAATCATGTTTGCAAAAAAAATACAATAAGATAAAGATTATCTGGGTTGCAAATTTTAAAGAGTTGAAACATCCGGAATTGTTTGTTCAATTAGCAAAGGATTTAAAAGGTCATTCGGATAGAATCGAAATGTATATGTGTGGAAGATCCACTTCTAAATACAATAATCTTTTACAGGATCTGAATCATATAGATTATTTAAATTATCTGGGAAGTCTTGATCAAGAACAGGTTTTTGATTTGATGAATGAAGCACATATTTTAGTGAACACAAGTGAATATGAGGGCTTCTCAAATACATTTGTTCAAGCATGGATGCGTAAAGTTGTCGTTGTCAGTATGAATTCTAATCCCAGCGATATTCTCACTAGTCAAGGAATTGGTTTCCTAACTCCCAACATGACAAATTTGGTAGCAACCATTCATAAGTTGATTGAACACCCTGAAATAATATCGGAATTGGGTGAAAAATCTTACCAATATGCGTTGGAAAATCATGATTTAAACAAAAACATGAAAAAAATAATTGAAGTGTTATGAATGCAATCCATTGGTTTGAAGCAAAGCAACTTGACAGAGTTACTAATTATTCTTCAAGAACAGAATGTATAAAAAATGTATTAGATTTTGATGGCGAATTATATTACTATTGTTCTTTTTCGGAGAAAAAAGAGTATTATAGCTTTGACAAGAATATTGTTTACTTAGGCCGAATAAAAAATAAATTCCTCAAATTTCTCGAATTTCGTCTATTGATAATATTCAAGACCCTTCAACTTGTTGTGGGTTCAGACTCAAATGTCTTGATGTGTAATCAGGACTTGGTAAAATACCTGAAACCAGCAATTTTTCTAAATAAGTTATTAGGGAAAAATAATAAGTTTGTATTGGATGTACGGACACTACCCACTGTACCTGAAACTTTTGAAAAGGATATGGTTCAATATCAACGTCAGATAAAACACGCATGTAAATCCTTTGACGGATTAAGTTTTATAACTCCATTCCTTGAAAAAGTGTCTTTATCGGGTAATAATGGTGAGATTCCTACAGTTAATTGGAGTTCGGGTGTCAATATAGATTTATTTGATGCTGATAGATATGATTATACAAGAGATACCAAAGCTTTCAGAATCTTTTATCATGGCGGCATATCTCACTCCCGAGGGAATATGGATTTGATCAAAGCGTGCGAAATCATAGCTCAAAAGGGCTATTCAATTGAGTTGGTCCAAATAGGGAAAATAGTGGACAAAGATTTGAAAACCTATATTTCGAAAAAAGGAATCGGACATTGGTGTAAGTTATGTGATGCCAAACCTTTATCTGATATGCCAGCAATGGTGGCACGTTGTGATTTACCAGTTCTTCCCTTTCCCAATTTTATGGCATGGAGGGTGTCAAGTCCTATAAAACTTATGGAGTATCTGGCAATGGGGAAACCGGTGCTTGCACCTGACATGGAATGTTTTACAGATATTCTGGATAAAAACAGCGATATGGTATACTATTATGATATGAATAATGAGCACGTTGTTGAGGAGATTGCTAATGCTATTATCCATATCATAGAGCAACGCGACAATACAAATGCTTTCATTAAAAATCAAGTGTGTATCGATTATGTAAAAGAAAAATTTACATGGAAAGCACAAGTACACCATCTTTATAAATTTTGCAATAAACTATGCCAGTAAATCGAGTAAAGCTTTATTTTTTGTATGCAATACTCTTTCTTGTTTTTACGCAAGGATTTTGGGAACGATATACCCCAATTCCTGCTCAACCTATATTGGAGATACTCATTATAGGAATAACACTATTGTCTTATAAAAATATCTTAAACCCTCTTTGTTATAAATTGCTATTTGTGTTGTCAGTAGGGTTTATATGTTCAATATATACCGCTTCATCAATTGCTTATTTTAAGAGCATCAGGTTTGTCTTGTATTTTTTCTTCTTGTATGATATTTACAGAAGTACTCATTTTGAAATTTATCAGTACCTCCGCTTATTGAAATTTCTAATGGGACTTGTTATCTTGCAAGGAGTTGCTTCTATTATTCAGATATTTATCATAGGAGAACGAATTGAGGGATACGTCGGTTATATGTCCAGTTTAGGTGGATCAACAGCCACAACATTCTTGGTGCTTGTACTGTCAATATGTATGGTGATTCTGCTGTATTCAAACAATAAACTTTCAAGAAAATATATTTATGAGATATTGCTGTGTATAGCCTCTGCAATATTGGTGGGATATTCAAGCGGTAAGCGCACAATCTATTTCATTGCTCCTGTTACACTTGTACTGTCTGTTTTTTTTACGCGTATCTATATTCGTCGCGATCGCTTGATGGAACTTCGAAAAAAGGTAAGATATATAGTCATTGGAACTGTCATATTATTTCCTATATACATAATAGGGGCAACTTCAACACAGTTTAAATTAAATGATCGGATAAAAACAAGTGGTGATAGAATGGAAATTCTGTCAGGTATGATAGAGTATGCTATGTTTTACGAGAATAGTGAACACAATGGAAGTTCTACCGGTCGGTCAGGGACGACTAAAAATATAGTAAAATCAGCATTAAACGATGCCAAATATTTTTTTGTTGGTTCCGGATTTGGTTCCTATAAAGACGAGGAGGCTACAAAAGAAAGAAATGTAATATATGGTATCGTCGGTTTTACACGTGATGTTTTCTCTGGGGGGATGATATTTGCTGTGCTTATGTCTTTATGGCTTATAAAAGTCATTCTGTATCATGACAAAACAGAACAAGACCCATTTTCCATCACTTTAAGATATATGATTCTATTTTCGTTCTTATTTACCCATTTCGCCTATTCTGCTGATTATGTTACTCATCTAAAATTGACATCATTATTGATAGTCATATTACCCATCATCAATACAAAAGAATACGAGCATATAAAAGAACATCTTTGGGCATACATAAAATAGCAATATACTTATGAATATAACATCTTCTATAAAAGAGAAAATACGGTTATATGGGTTTTGGGGTATGATGCAGCGTGTCTTTAAAAGCATCATATATGCCGTTTTTAAGATCAAATGGGAAAAATGTTACTTGATGTCTCGAACAGTTGAAAAGATTGACTATTCACTTTCAGAGAAAGGTATAGAGGTTCGTGAACTTAAAATGGAAGATTATGATAACGAGCTATGGATCACTTATCTAACAGAAGAAAAAAAAGATACGTTACAAAAAAGATTCAAGACAAAAAACACGAAAGGATACGGGGTGTTTGTTAATGGGGTTTTAGCCTGTAGTGCATGGATTTCATTCGGAATTATTGCATATAATGAAGATACCATATTGTTTAAAAACGACAAGGCCGCATTATTATTTGATGCTTACACACATTCGTATTTTAGAGGGAACGGTTATCATAATTATATGATCAAATGGCGTCTAAATGAATTAAAACACAACAAGATAGAAAAAGCTTATACAATAGTCTTTTCTTACAATAAGCCCTCTATGGTTAATCAAAGAAAATGCCGTTTTGATATAGATCAAATATTTTATGTGTTTAAAATAGGCTCCAAAATATATCTCAGTAAATATTCCAATAAATAATAACAATGATAATAGACAAAGATACTTTTTTCCAAATCGTTGAGAAGTTTGAATATATTCCTTTTGAACAAACTTTGGCATGGGAGAATTATAAAGATGAAAGTGGCTCTCACTTCATTCATTTTGTGGATGATAAATCAGCTCCAAATATATGTTGCTGGGGGAGAATTATAAAGAAACCATTGGTTGGAAAAATATTGGATATTCAAGGTGAAATAAAGCAAACAGCGATTACGAATAAGCAGATTCAACATTTTTGGAAAAATGTGATAGAGGAAGCATCATGCAATATGATTACTTACAATAGTGTAAGCGAATATTCGTGTAATTATGAAATATCAATGCGCAGGGCGGGTTTTATACGCCCATTAGGAAATCGTGTATGTCCTTTGACTATATTCATTCAGACTCAAGAAGACCGTGATACAGATCGAAACTGGCGCAGAAATTTGAAGAAAAGTTTATCAGAAAATCTCGTGTTTAAGGCTATTGACCAACCGACATTAGAAAATGCACAGGAAATAAGTCGCATGTTTGGAGAACTCAAAGAGATGAAAGGACTGGGATATGATCTTGTTCCCAATCAACTGATGCAGATTCTAAAAGACGACAATTTCAAATTATTCTATACTTTAAAAGATGATATTCCTCTTTGCGCCAGAATTGTGTACATAAAAAACGGAATGGCTGCCGATGTGTTTGCTGCCAATTCCTTCGAATCAAGAAAATATTCAGCAACCCATTTTATGATGGAGCGGATTTTTGATCATCTAAAAGAACAAGGAATCAAGGTCTTTGATTTTTCAAGGATTCCGCCAAGTAACAATGAGACAGATTCTGTATACGTCTTTAAAAATAGTGCAGGAGGATACCCAGTACAATATAATGGAGAGTGGATTTGGAGTAAAAAAAGAATCTATTCCCTAGCATTTTGTGTTTACAATTTCTTCATACGAAAAGCTCATCAATACTAACAGAGAGAAAAATGAACAAACGAGAAATAGTCGGATATGCGCTTTATCAAATAGGTAAATTCGGCAGGAAAGAACCCGATTTTTTATCGATATATTTTCACGACCCAGCTCCAAAAACGTTCACATCCATCTTGGAGTGGTGTAAAAAGAAAAGTTACCGTTTTATAACTCTCCAAGAGTGTTATGCTATTTTGTCGGGTAAAATTAGGCAAGAGGGGAAAGTTGCTTACCTTTCGTTTGACGATGGGTGGCAATCGAATTTGAATCTTATTCCGATTATCGACAAATATCAAGCACCAATCACGATATTCGTTTCTATCGATCCTCTGCTTTCCGGTAATTTTTGGTGGGAATATGCGCTTGCAGATGGAATTGAGTTAAGGAATAAAATGAAATTGATGAGTTATAAAAAATTCGTTTCATCATTGGAATCCTTAAAAAAGAAATACTCACTTGAGCGTTCCGTTCTAACTGAGCAAGAATTGGTTAAAATTGCATCTCATCCGTTAGTATCCATACAGTCTCACACAATGTCACATCCCATATTAACTAACTGTGATGATGAGATACTATCGTATGAGTTGAACAGCTCCAAAGCTTATTTAGAAAATCTACTCCATCATAAAATCGAAGCATTCAGTTATCCGAATGGAAACTTTTCCAATCGAGAAATCGAAGCGGTAAAAAAAGCGGGGTATAAAATGGCTTTTACAACAGAATATATCCCCATACAAATAAATCATACCAACCTTTACAGAATACCTCGCATGGCAATGAATACATATGGAGGGTATTATGAAAATTTATCTAAAATATTGGGAATATGGCAAGATATTCTAAAAAAATGAAGCTATTGATAAACACTCCGAGTCTCAAGTTTTTGGGAGGTGGTGTTGCTAATCATTATATCGGATTACGTACATTTTGGACCGAAAATGTTAAATACAATGTTGTCGGTCGGCGTGGAGGAAAAAGCGGAAGCGGTAAGTATTGGTTGCCTTGGGATATTTTTAAATTTATATTTCGTCTGCTAACCTTTCGCCCGAATATTATACTCCTTAACCCATCGCTTGGAGATAAAGCCTTAAAGCGAGATTTTATATATTTAAATATTTGTCGATTTTTTAGGAAGAAAACATCTGTATTTATTCATGGTTTCAATTTCGAATATGCTAAAAATGCAGACTGGAAATGGATAAGTACCAATTTGAATAAAGCCTTGTGTATTTTTGTGTTATCCCAAGAATTTAAGAATGAATTAATACGAAGAGGGGTAAAATCTGATATACATCTAACTTCAACAAAAGTACCAGATTATTTTATTTCAGGTTTTGATCTTTCGATGAGACAAGGGAAGGCTAAAAATATTATGTATAGTGGGCGAATAGAAAAGGCCAAGGGTGTATATGAAACAGTCGATACATTTTCAATACTGAAGTCACAATACAAAGATCTAACATTGACTTTTGTTGGTGATGGCTCAGAACTTCCCAAGTTGAAACAATATGTTGAGAATAAGAAAATAAAGGATGTCCGCTTTACAGGAAGGTTATGTGGTGAAGATTTTAAAAAGGAATACATTAATGCTGATATGTATTTGTTTCTAAGTTATACGGAAGGTATGCCAACTGTAGTTTTGGAAGCAATGATTTTCGGACTTCCTATCTTTACCAGAAAAGTGGGTGGTCTAATAGATTTCTTTGAAAATGGAAAGATGGGATATATATCAAGTTCTTTAGACCCAGTAGTTTTTGCAGAAGCGATGAAACCATACATTGAGAGTTCTGCTAAAATGAAGAGTGTATCACTCTATAATTCCGAATATGCAAGAACCCATTTTATTGCATCTGTTGTTGCCCGAAAATTTGAAAATACATTAAACTATGAATATTTTAAGAATCAAGACTAGTATTTTACATTTCCAATGTCTACCCATGGAATCAAGAGCATAGAGAGCATTAATTTGTAACAGGGGGTGGAGCGTAGATAATCTGCCCGAAAGTTTTGTGTCTAACTTTTTTAGGGAGCGCACTTCATTATGGTGATATTATCATATTTGACACAATTATCCACAATATATTTTTATCAAAGAAGGTGCTCGTTTGATGTTGGAAGTAAAAACAATAACACATTTTCATATGAACATTATATTACTCTACAGGGTCGAACGTTGGCTATTTGAACAACATATTCCTGTTTTGCCTAAAATCGTACAACTATTGATTTTTCTCATTTTCAATTCAAAAATAACTGCTGATTCAAAAATAGGGAAAGGGACATACTGTGTGTGTAAAGGGATTAGCACGGTCCTAATACCGGGAACAGAAATTGGAGAAAATTGTGTATTAGGATTACGATTTTCTACTGTACGGCAGTTCCCATACAAAGAAGTTCCTCATCTAAAGAATAATGTTTGGGTGGGTCCTAATGTTATTATTGCCGGTCCTGTTGTAATAGAAGATGATGTAATAATCGCAGGGAATTCATTTGTTAACAGAAGTGTTCCCCAAGGTGCTATCGTTGCAGGATGTCCGGCAAAGATTATTGGCTGGAGAAAAAATCTTGATTATGCAATTGAAACAAATCCAAAGTATAAAGAAGGTCATATGCCATTTTTGACAAAATGAATAACATCAATGAATGATATAGCCGATGCTTTTTATAAGCTAAAAAAATATTGTGAACGAGAGGATTTCAAAGGGTGGGATCCATATGACGGACTAAACTCCAAAGTATTTCAAGCATTGCCATTGCTGAAAAAGTCAGCAGTATGCAGATTAGTGGTGATACAAGGCTTTAAGCGGTGCCCGATAAATTTGCGTAAATTGGCACTTGTGCCGAAAGAATACAATGCCAAAGGCATTGGGCTCTTTCTTTCAGGATATTGTAACCTATATAAAGTTATAGAAAAACATCCAGAGAGAGAAAAGGAGCTTGGGTCAAAGCAAGAGTGTCGTCAAAAAATTACAGAATTGGCTAATTTGCTGATTGCCTTGCAGTCAAAAGGATATAGCGGATCTTGCTGGGGATATAACTTCGATTGGCAGGCAAGAAGGCTTTTCCTTTTTCCGAAATACACTCCTACGATTGTGGCAACAAATTTTTGTGCCACAGCTCTGATGGAGGCATACGAAATAACAAAACATACGAAATATTTGGAGGTGGCACTTTCTGCAGCGGACTTTATAATCAAAGATTTGCATCGGACATCTTATAAGGAAGGATTCTTGTTTTCGTATAGTCCGCTGCAAGGAAATGATACAGTATTCAACGCTTCACTGCTGGGGGCTCGGTTGCTGAGTTTTTGCTATCATTATACCTCAAAAGAGGAATATCGAAAATTAGCCGTACAAACTATACGGGCTTGCTGTTCAGGGCAACGAAACGACGGTGCTTGGGTATATGGAATGTTGCCCGTACAGAATTGGGTGGATAGTTTTCATACAGGGTATAATCTGGATGCACTTATCGCTTATCAGGAAATGACAGGTGACGAGAGTTTCAAACGATATATAGAGAAAGGATTTAACTATTATATCCAGCACTTTTTTGAACAGGATGGAACGCCTAAGTATTACGATAATCGCATGTTTCCCATTGACATTCATTGTCCTGGACAGTTGTTCGTAACACTTTCGAGATTGCACGAATTTGGCAATCACCGTGATTTGGCAGAAAGGGTGATACAATGGACTATACTGAATATGCAGGACAAAAAAGGGTATTTCTATTATCAATTGAAATCTGGAATCAGTTCTAAAATATCATATATGCGATGGAGTAACGCATTTATGTTTAATGCTATGATCCATTATTTGCTTTCCGAATAACATTTTTTGATTTTATGGATAAAGTTTCATTGAACGGGGTCGAAATATTCCCTTTCGATTCCGAACAGCAACTATTGCATTATGTGGATACGCATAAAGGCATGTTGATAGCGATCAATGCTGAAAAGATATTGCATGCCACGGAACAAACACGTGTCATCATCAATCGAAATATTGGGTATTGTGATGGAGCCGGTGCGCAAATGGCTTTAAAGCAGAAAGGTTATAAAGGTGCCTGTAAGATTCCCGGATGCGAACTATGGCTAAAAATTATTACTCGCTTTTACAGGGAAAAAACATTCTATCTAGTTGGTGGAAAGCAGCAAATCATAAATGAGACCGTAGAGAAACTACGTTTTGAATATGAGGATATCCAAATTGTAGGTTACCGTAACGGCTATATCAAGACGGATGAGGAGAAACGACAATTGATAGATGATATAGTGGAGAAGAAGCCAGATGTGGTGTTTGTGGCAATGGGCTCACCTAAGCAGGAATTGCTGATGGAGGAAATTCAGCGGCAACATCGGGCAATATTCCAAGGGTTAGGCGGCAGTTTTGATGTCTATACCGGACATGTCCAGCGCGCCCCGAAATGGTGGGTGGAGCATAATCTAGAGTTTGCCTATCGTCTAATAAAAGAACCGAAGCGCCTCAAACGACAGATTCATTTGATAAGATACGCATGGTGGTTATTGATAAAAAAATTATAAACAGAGAATATATGAGGAAAGTATTGTTGGTTTTTGGTACCCGTCCAGAGGCCATTAAGATGGCTCCGTTAGTGATGGAGCTTCAGAAGCAGAAAGAACGTATAGAAACTGTGGTGTGCGTAACTGGACAGCATCGGGAAATGCTGGATCAAGTGTTGGAAATATTCGACATCAAACCAGATTATGATTTAAATATCATGAAACGGGGACAGGATCTGTATGATGTAACAGCTCGTGTGCTGACCGGTATGCGTGAGGTATTGAAAGAGATAAAGCCGGATATAGTATTGGTACATGGCGATACGACAACCTCTACTGCCGCTGCGTTGGCGGCCTTTTATCAACAGATACCAGTAGGGCATGTGGAGGCAGGTTTGCGTACACACAATATTTATAGCCCGTGGCCGGAGGAGATGAATCGGTTGTTAACAGGACGTTTGGCGACCTATCATTTTTCTCCCACTCCGTTAAGTCGCAATAATCTGATTAAAGAGAGCATTAATGACCGAAATATCATTGTAACCGGCAACACGGTGATTGATGCGCTCTATTGGGTAGTGGATAAAATCAAAAACAATAAGGAACTAGATAATGAATTAGAAAGTGTATTGAGCAAAGCAGGTTATGATGTGAACCGCTTGGATAATGGCAAAAAATTGGTGCTGATCACGGGGCATCGCCGTGAGAATTTTGGTGACGGGTTTATCAATATGTGTACAGCTATTAAAGACTTGACAATTAAACATCCGAATGTGGATTTTGTTTATCCCATGCACTTGAACCCTAATGTGCGCAAGCCGATTCATGAGGTGTTCGGGGAGGATCTCTCCGGTTTGAAGAATATGTTCTTCATTGAGCCATTGGAGTATTTAAGTTTTGTGTATCTGATGGAGAAGAGTAGTATTGTGTTGACGGATAGCGGCGGCATTCAAGAGGAAGCTCCAGGATTGGGAAAACCGGTATTGGTGATGCGCGATACTACGGAGCGACCGGAAGCGTTAAATGCCGGAACAGTGAAATTGGTAGGTACGGACTATAATAAGATTGTAAACGAAGTGTCATCTTTGATTGATGATAAAGCTGCTTATGAAAAAATGAGCAAAGCTGTAAATCCGTACGGTGACGGATTGGCTTGCGGACGTATTGTAAATGCATTGCTATATAGGATATAAGCTGAATTATGAAGCTGACACTGAAAAATATTGAAAATAAGATTCTTAAAGAGGTTGATTGTGGGTTGACTGCTGAATCTGGCGATTTTAAGACATTGGCAGAAAATGTAATTGCAATGTATCGTAAGACGGAAGAAGAAAGATTGCAATTGGGGATGAATGGGCAAACCTATTATAAGGTACATTTTCAAAAAAAGGTATGTATCGACAAACTAGATCAAACAATGAAAATTTGAAAAATAATATGTTACTAGCCAATGAATTATTCAATACCATTTGGGATAAAGCTAAAGATTCAGTACGTCACAGAATACATTTTGATTTGCGGGATTCCGAAAACGATGATTCTCAAAGGATGCTAAATGTATTGGAAATTGATACAAAAATTCCTATACATCGACACAGAGATACGTCTGAAGTGGTGATTATCCTTAGAGGAAAAGTTCGTGAAGTTTATTTTGATAATCAAGGGAATGAAATAGCATCATATCTCCTTGAATATGGAAGCCCTATTCCCGGAATTTGTGTTCCTAAAGGGATGTGACATACTTGTGAATGCCTTGAGCCTGGTTCTGTGATCTTTGAATCTAAAAATGGAAGATATGACCCTCTTTCAACAGAAGAATTTCTATTCAAATAGAACTACTCGGGAAAGGCGGGAAGGATGCAGAAGAATCCAGCCGTGTCGGCTTTTATCAGAAAGACTACTTTTTTTCTTTGAAGGTGAGTCCTTTGAAAGAAGGAAAATATTATCCGGCTATAGCGGTGGGGGGTAATGACCCGTCCAGATCGATCAATTGAAGGTAAGGGGGGATATGAGCGTTATTTTATGAATTATTATGTGGCTATGACTAAACGTATTCATTTTGGCCAGCATGAATTAGGAATCCATTGGTAGGCTCTACCATGGATGAAATTGTTGTTAGTTTTATATTTTGGCGTAAATAATATGATTATTAATAACTAATATATGATTATTCGGTTTTTATATGTATCCTCTATCTTATCTCCAAGGTCTCCGGTCTTCTTTTCTCCTTAGGGGAAGTAAGAAGGCCGGTTTCTTTATCGTCTATCCTTTATCGCTTTGAATGTCCTCTTCCCTTTTAGATAAAATACCAGAATTAAACTGTCCCGCATAAGTTCCGGGATGGTGCTCAGTGTACTTTTCTCCAGATTCTCTTTACGCTTGGGCGCATATTCCGGCTTCAGCTGGTGATAGGCTTTCCGTGCCTCATAAACCGCTTTCGCATTTTGGATATGACCTTCCATCAGAAACTTAGCGGCGGCGATATAGTCCAGCCAAAAGCGAATGCGCATCACATGCTTTAAATCAGCTTCCCGGGAGTTCTTATAAAGCATCAGCAAACTATTCCGGAAATTGAGGAAGGTCTTGCGGGGACTTTCCGCGTTCAAGGTGGCTCCACCGACATGGTAAACGATGGATTGTGGGACGCATATCAACCGATATCCCCGGGAACGTAAACGCCAACACATATCGACCTCCTCTTGATGTGCGAAGAATCCGGCATCCAATCCCCCAACTTCCTTATACGTAGCCGTACGAACGAATAAGCAGGCTCCTGTCGCCCATAAGATATCGGCGGGAGTGTCGTATTGCCCCTCGTCCTTTTCCACGATATGCAAGATTCTCCCCCGACAAAATGGATAGCCGTATTTATCAATGTATCCTCCGGCCGCACCCGCATACTCGAAGTATTCTTTATTTCGTTGAGCCCGTATTTTGGGTTGGACACAAGCGATTGACGGATCAGAGTCGAGAATGGCAATCGGGGCATCTAACCAATTGGGAGTAACTTCTACGTCGCTGTTTAATAAAACGCAATATTCATGGTCGAGCCTTTTGAGCGCTTGATTATATCCTTCGGCAAATCCGTAGTTCCGGTCGAGGCAGATAATGCTGACCGTGGGGAATTTTGCTTTCAACATCTCGATCGAGTCATCGGTAGAACCGTTATCTGCTACGATAACCTCCGCCCATTCCGGAGAGTTGGATACGACGGAAGGAAGGAATTCCTCCATTAGCTTTCTTCCGTTCCAGTTTAAGATGACAATCGCTACTTTTTTCATCCTTGCTGCTCGTGTTTATGTTTCCAACGTTTATGGGTCCATAGCCAGTAGGCCGGATCACGCAAGATCATTTTCTCTAAAAGTCGTGCGTATCGCTCGGTGATGTAATTCTCCGGAGTCTCTTTTGGATTCTCCGTAATCAGCTTCATGTCTACGGTGTAATATCCTCTTTTTGCCTTTTGGGTATCGAGGAAGATTACAGGCAGGTTCAGTTTGCGTGCGATACGCTCCGGACCGGTTAATATGGCCGTATCTTGATGAAGGAACTCGGTCCAATAATGCAGGTTCGCCTTGCTGGGTGTCTGGTCCGCCAAGAAGATGACGACTGAGCGGGTCTTGTCTTGTTTTAACTTGATGATATCCCGTATCGTATCGTTTTTCTTGATGCCGAAAGAACCGAATTGCGTCCTGAGGTTGGCGAATAGCTTATCAAAAGCCTTGTTGTTTAACGGGCGGTATATCTGATAGATACGTGAGTCCTCGAAACGGGTGGTCGAGCCGGAGAACCATTCCCAATTGCCATAATGCCCCATCGTGAGGATGAAGCAAGTATGGCCTTTCGCCATAAGTTGGTCAACCAATTCCGGGTTCCTCAGATAGGCTCGCTGTTGTATCTCATCCAGAGAGATATGGGCTAGTTTAATCGTTTCTACGATATAATCGGCGAAATGATGATAGAACCGACGTTCTAATTGGCGTAATTCTGCCTTGGATTTATCCGGGAAAGAGGCGGTTATATTACGGCGCACTACTTTTACCCGGTATCCGGCTATCTTATAGATAAGGACATATAGGATGTCTGATAACACGTATAAAGCTCGCATGGGAAGTAAGGCGTGTACTTTTACCCAGCTATAAAGAAAGGCATATTGTATTTTATCCCACATCTTAGTTGACGGTTGATGATTGATTGTTGACTATTAATGCGGTGCGATCCTCATTCCAGCCGCCTAGTACGACTTTGCGGGTCTCATTGACCAAAGCGGCATCATAAGGGATTTCTACCTTTATATAGTTCTCGGTGAAACCGTGCATCTTGCCGTCTTTCTTGGTATGCTCGAATAAGACATTCGCTTCCTGTCCGATATGGGCCTCATAAAAGGCATGTAGTTTCCGATCCGAGATATCCAAGAGTTGTTGGCTGCGTGCATGCTTGGTCTTCGGATCTACCACGTGATCGATCTTCAACGCTTGGGTTCCGGGGCGTTCCGAATAGCTGAACACGTGAAGTTGGCTTATATCCAAACTGCCTATGAATTGGCGTGCCTCCTCGAAGTACTCGTCTGTCTCGCCACGGGTTCCAACAATTACGTCTACACCGATAAAAGCATGCGGCATTACTTCCTTGATCTTTTCGATCTTATGACGGAAAAGAGCGGTGTCGTAACGGCGGCGCATTAATTGCAAGACAGCATCGCTGCCGCTTTGTAAAGGGATATGGAAATGAGGAGCGAAACGTTTGCTGTGAGCCACGAAGTCTATTGCCTCGTCGGTAATCAGATTCGGCTCGATGGAAGAGATACGATAGCGTACGATTCCATCTACCTCATCCAAAGCCCGGATTAAGTCGATAAAGGTCTCGTCGGTACTTTTGCCGAAGTCCCCGATATTCACGCCTGTCAATACGATCTCCTTGCCTCCTTTACGTGCGACTTCCTGCGCCTGTTCCACCATGCTGGCGATCGTCCCGTTCCGGCTTCTTCCGCGGGCGAAGGGTATGGTGCAATAAGAGCAATAATAATCGCATCCGTCTTGTACTTTCAAGAAATGACGGGTACGGTCGTCCGCCGAGCAGGAAGGGGAGAAGGAACGTATATCCTTGCTTTGTGAGGCGATAACCGCTCCACCATTTTCTTTCTTCTCTAGGTTCTCCAGATATTGAAGGATCTCTAATTTCTGTTCGGCGCCAAGAACCAAGTCAACGCCTTCTATATGGGAGACTTCCTCCGGCTTCAACTGTGCGTAGCAACCGGTCACCACGATAAAGGCACCGGGGTGTTGTTTACCGATCCGGCGAATCGCTTGCCGGCATTTCTTGTCGGCTAGTTCCGTTACGGAGCAAGTATTCACCACGCATATATCCGCTTTTTCACCGGGGCGCACCTTGCGTACCCCTTGTTCGGCTAATAGCTTTCCAATGGTAGAGGTCTCCGCAAAATTTAGTTTGCAACCCAGCGTATAATAAGCGGCCTTTTTATTGTTAAATACGGTCTGATCTATCATTTTCGATTTAGTTAGAGTGCAAAGGTACTAATTAAGCCCGGATTAGTAAAGAGTTCGGATTGAGATGGACTTAAAAACTCATTACTATTGCATAAATAGTTTTCCGGAAGCTTATCTATTCTTTTTTGCTATTGGATATATTCTACAAACCACGGCGTGGTTTGTGCGATTCACGTCGTGGTCTGTATAAACCATGACGTGGTCTGTAAAAACCATGCCGTGAACTAAGGAATAGATACAGTCAAGCAACATTATTTATGAAGACTTGTTATCGAATAGTCCTTGCTGCGGCCTTGTTTTGTTTATTGTGCCGATAGAGGAAATACGGCAACTAGGGTTCCACTAAGATTAATACCGGATTGTTATCATTCTCGGGTTGCTCCCAGTCGATTAGGTAACGGTTGTCGTTTGAGATGTATTTGGGAGTGAAATAGGCTTCTTCGGGAAGTTCAAATGAGTTTTCCGGGTATATGAATTGTACATAGGCTAATTGCTTCTCCGCTATATCATAATATAATGTATAGGTATCTTTATCAGAGAAGTTATGCATATAGAGCCGGTCTCCGATTTGCCCGGGTATGACAGGGATTGTCTTTGTCCTGAACAGGTCGTTTTTTATATCGTCTATCGTGATATTATAACGGAGTTCCTCGGGTGTTCGGTATTTACCTAGATCGAGGACGGCATAAGGAGTTAGCTTCATGTCGTTGGAAACTTTAAATATCGTATCGCAGAACAACTCCTTAAATGCGGCAATCTTATTTCCGTCGAAAGGACGGAACTCATAGGTAAATGTCATGACGAAAGGAGGTTCTGTATAAGATTTATAGTAAGGTATGCTATCCGATATGACTATATCTTGGCAAAAATAGAACCGAATGGGTGCGTTGCCAGAGAGGTTGGGTACGTGACCTAGGATAACGTTCGTCTTAGGGAGGGGATAAAATCCCCGGATGTTCTTATCCGGAATTTGAATGGTTTGGTGGAATTTCCCTTGCCAATCGTATATCTTTATCCGAGTGGGGCTATCTTTTATATAAATAAGATGATCATGAGGTTCTAGTCCGGATATACGACTAAACTCATCCGGACCTCCTCCTTGTTTGCCGATATCGTATAAATATTTTCCTGCCAAGTCGAAAACGGAAGCTCTGTTATCATGCTGTACCAATAGCTTATCGCCATGTTTAATAATGCGGGAGATGTATTTGATCAAGATTGAGTCATTCGTTTGCAGAGGGATGAATTGGATGGATTTCGCCCATTTCTTTAAGGCTACTTCTTGAGGCTGATGGTCAAAAACAGTTGCTAGGTCAATTGTTATACATTCCTCTGATTTCTCGCTTGTGCCGGTACAAGCGGTTAGTAATATCGCAAATATAATAAGCCATTTATTCATAAAAATATCTTTGTCCTAAAGTTGATAGGACAAAGATATTTAATTTGTTTCGAAATATTCGTAATATTATGAAGATTTTGTACTGCTATTTCCAATCCACTAAGGATGATTTAAAATAGTTCCAATCGGCCTTTTCCCATAAGGGGGCTTGCGCACCAAGTCTTACTTTATATTCGTCCCAATGTGTGTTCTCTACTTTGGACCAACCTTTTTCGGCGACACCTGCCAAACGAGGCATTAACAGGAATTGCAGATCTCTGAAATTGGTGATCGTCTCGCACCAGATAGCGGCTTCTATACCCGCTACATCTTTTTGAGGATTCTCTACAGTCGGGTTGAAGGTCATCGGGTCCCAGTCGTACATTTCTTGGATCGTTTGTTTCTCGTAGGCGGCCATACCTAAACGTTCTTGCTCCGCGTTTTGGGTGGAGTCCGCACTTGGTTCCAGATATTTATGGTCCAGATAAACGTAACCGCTCGGCGAGAGAATCACTTTCGCTTTTTTGGATATACCAAGACCCGGATCTTTTGGTGCCTCTTTCATGAATTCGGCGAATAAGGCCATGATCTCTTTATATTCGGCAGGTATATTATCTTTTTTCTTAGAAGAGTCCTCGTTTTTTTGCTTCAGATAAATCCAGTGCTGGATGACATCGCCTTCCGAGATATCCGCACGGGCGGTTTCTTGCCAGCCGACCATTTTCTTTCCATTCTTCAATACGATTTCCCGTGTCTTATTTATAAAACGGACGAACTTATCATGGGGTAAGCCGATCGCCTCGTCGCCTCCGATATGAATGTAGTTTCCGGGTGCTAAAGCGGCTAGCTCCGCGATAACATCCTCCGTAAATTGCATCGCTTTCGGATCATCTACATCGAGGGCATTGAAGGCCTGCCCCGGGATGTTAACCTTGGTCTTGAATTTAACCGCGTTCTTGAAATCCGGATAGGCGGCGAATACGGCAGCTGTATGCCCCGGGATATCCACTTCCGGGATGATCGTGATGAAGCGTTCGTTCGCGTAATTCACGAGATCCTTGAATTCCTCTTGCGTATAATAGCCTCCTTTTCTCCCGTTGTTGGGAAGTTGACCTCCTATTTCCGCTAGCTCGGGATATTTCTTGATCTCGATACGCCAACCTTGGTTATCGGAAAGATGCATATGCAGTACGTTCATCTTATATAAGGCGACCATATCGATCACTTGTTTCACTTCCTCGGGATCGAAGAAGCAACGAGATACATCGAAAGAAAGCCCACGCCAAGCGAAACGAGGTGAGTCCTTCACTTCCAGTAGCGGTAGATAAATCTTCTCGCCTCCGGGTTGTAGATTACCACCCACGATTTGTTTCAAGGTAGTGATACCTCGATAGATACCTTCTAGGGTAGTGGCCTTGATGTAGATGTTTCTCTTTTGGATGGAGAGGGAGTAAGACTCATCTACGGGGACACTATCTTTCGGACTCAATCCATAAGCTTTTGGCAGGTCGGCGAACTCTTTCGGATCTGTCAACTCGAGGAAGATGATGCAATTCGATTCTTTGTCTGAGGCGGAAGCCAGCTTGATGCCGGATAGCTTTTCTATCTCGTTGGATAGCAACTCGCCCATACCCTTTAAGGATTCGTCCGCATAACCGATCTCGATGCCGGGATGGATCGTGAATGTACCTTCGCCTACTGTCATTTGGGCCGGAGCGGGGATAATGCTTACGCTTCTTTCTCCAACATCTGGGGATGAACAGGCGATAAATGTAATAAAACTACAGAGGGTCAATGCCCATGCGAGAGTGATTCTTTTCATTCTTATTTTAAATTTATAGGTTATATCATGGCAAAAGTAAGGATTTGTTTTTACTTTTACGCAAATTTCACAAAAGTGTGCTATGATCAAAGAGAATTTCATTAAGATTTACGAGGAGAGTTTCAAGGAAAACTGGGCCTTGCCGGCATTAACGGATTACGGGAAAAGTAAAACCTTTACTTTCGGTGATGTAGCAACGGAGATCGCACGTATTCATCTTTTATTCCATGAGTGCCAAGTCCGTCGTGGAGACAAGATCGCGTTGATCGGTAAAGACAGCTCCCGTTGGTGCATCGCTTATATGGCGGTTGTTACTTATGGGGCGATTATCGTGCCTATTCTTCAGGACTTTAATCCGAATGATGTACATCATATTATTAACCACTCGGAATCTGTCTTTTTGTTTGTTAGCGACCGGATTTGGGATTCTTTGGAGGAAGATAAGATCGAAGAGGTTCGCGGTGTATTCTCTCTTTCTGATTATCGTTGCTTGCATCAACGGGATGGGGAGAATATCCAGAAGTTGATGAAATCGCTGGATGAGAAGATGACCGAGAAATATCCGGATGGCTTCACCCAAGAGGATATCAAATACGCTGAGCTGGATAATGACAAGGTGGTAGAGATCAACTATACATCGGGTACGACCGGATTTAGCAAAGGGGTTATGTTGACGGGGAATAATTTAGCCGGAAACGTGACGTATGCCCGGACACTGGATCTATTGTTCCGGGGTGAACGTGAGTTATGTTTCCTGCCTCTGGCCCATGCCTATAGTTGCGCTTTCAATTTATTGGTACCCATGGCATTCGGTGTGCATGTCTATTTATTGGGTAAGGTGCCGTCTCCTAAGATCTTATTAAAGGCATTCGAGGAGGTGAAGCCGAACTTGATCTTGATGGTTCCCCTGATTTTGGAGAAGATCTATAAGAAGATGATCCTTCCTCAGTTGAATAAGCGAACCTTGAAGTTGGCTTTGAATATCCCACTGTTGGATTCACGTATCTATGCCCAGATCCGCAAACATTTGGTGGATGCCTTGGGAGGACGTTTCCGTGAAGTGATCGTGGGGGGCGCCGCCATGAATCAAGAAGTAACGGATTTCTTGTATAAGATCAAATTCCCGTTCACGATCGGTTATGGTATGACGGAATGTGGCCCGTTGATCAGTTATGACCATAATAATGAGTATGTGCCCGGTTCTTGCGGACAGATATTGAAAGGGATCATGAAAGTCCGTATCGATTCGGAAGACCCTTATAATAAGGTAGGCGAGATTCAAGTATCGGGCGAGAACGTAATGAAAGGCTATTATAAGAATGATGAGGCAACCCAAAATGTCTTCACGGAAGATGGCTGGCTAAGGACGGGTGATTTGGGTACGATCGATCATGACAACCGTATTTTTATACGTGGACGTAGCAAGACGATGATCTTGGGCGCTAGCGGACAAAATATTTATCCGGAAGAGATTGAATCCAAATTGAACAATTTGCCATTCGTGATGGAGAGTTTGGTCGTGGAGAAAAACGGGAAATTGATCGGGATGGTGTATCCGGATTACGATACGGTGGATAGTACGGGTATCTCGCATACGGATCTTCCAGTTATCATGGAACAAAATAGGATAGAGTTGAACAAGCTCTTGGCTCCTTACGAAACGATCTCGGAGATACAATTGTATCCGACAGAATTTGAGAAAACACCGAAGAAAAGTATTAAGCGTTACCTGTACAGTAATTATTGATAAATAAATAGAAAGCAAACGCAGCTAATATTCAGCATATTGTAAAAGCGGTAGAAAATAATTCAAAAAAAAACGTCTTATGTTGTACAACATATATGATTAATACATACATTTGCATCGTTTTACAACAACAAGATATTATAGACCGTTTAAATTAAGAACAAAATGAAAAAGTTAGTTGCATTTGCTGCTGTTATCGCAGCTGTATCATTCGCATCTTGTGGCAACAAATCTGCTGAATCTACCGAATCTGTTGCTGAAACAGAAGAGGCTACTGTAGTTGAGGAAGCTCCTGTAGTAGAAGAGGATGCTGCCGCTACTGATTCTGTAGCTGTCGAGGTTACTGACTCTGTTGCCGTAGAAGCTGCTCCTGCTGAATAATAATCAGTAAACGAGTTTTGAGGACAGTCTGTATGCGTTGAACATACAGACTTTTTTTGTTTATAAACCATAGATAATGATATGAGACAAATTTTACTTCTTCCATTGGCCGCTCTATTGGCTATGCCGGTATTCTCGCAGACTCCTGCCGATACGACGCTTACGATTCGGAATATAGAGATTCAGGGTACCCGTTTCGCCGGGTTGAGCGAGAGGGGTGGGATGAAAATCTTGCGGGTAGATAATAACTTGAGTAGCGTTACCAATACGACGGCGGATGCTTTTCGCCAATTGCCTTCTGTCATTACCGATATGGAAGGAGCCGTTACATACAGGGGCTCCGGTAATGTCGGGATGCTTGTCGATGGAGTTCCTTACGGTTTGCTGGAAGAATATAGCGGTGACGTGCTGATCCAACTTCCCGCCCTGTTCTTTAACCAGATCTCATTAGGGGCATTTCCTCCGATTAATGCGGTGCCGGATGGTGACGCGGGCATACTCAATCTGGTGCCTCGTATGTATGGAACGGGAGATTCCCCTCTATATGTTACGCTTGGGGCGGGATGGAATGAGCGATATAACGCAGGAGCGGTATTGAATTTGCATCCCGGAAAATTCCATATCAATGCGAAATACAATTATAGGAGGGAATACCGGGAACGATCTTTCAGCAAATCGACCGCGACCGCTAAAAACCGGACGGAGATGAATAATAATGCCACGGCTCGTCCGGACGTACATGTGGCGGATATGAAAGTAGACTATGATCTTTCCGCGAAAGACCGGATCACCGTGCATGGCCTGTATCATTTGATGGATTATAGCCGGTATGGACGCATTAACAACCGGGTATTCAACCCGAAAGGGGAGCAAATGAAGTATGTGATCCGTAACCGGTATAACGACCAGCGCCAGGAAGCTTATGCCGCCGAAGCGTATTGGAACCATGAGATTTCGGAGAATCAAGGTTTTTATACCGTATTCAACTATAATAATTTCTCGTATGATGAGGATAATGATTTCAAGAATGAGAATCCTCAAAACGGGAATATCGTCTCGGAGGATAACCAATCTATCGACCATACGAAACATAATTATTTCTGGGGATTTGGATATGGGCAGGAGATCGATGGTTGGGATTTCAAGCTTGGTTATATAGGTCGTGTGCGAAACGAGGATTATCTGACGGCTGCTTTTGATAAGGTTGACGGTAGTTTTGAGTTAAGTCCGGCGAAATCGTATAATTACGATTTCAACCGTTATCTGAATTTGATCTATGCGGACGTGGTTAAGAATTGGGGCGCTTTTAACGCGGAGATAGGGATACAGGCGGAATTTAGTCATTTTAAGATGGATGAGTTTAGCCCTTCTTGGATCAACGATCCTTATTGGCAGGGGATAAAAGGCAAAGAGAACAAGAGTTCCCGTTTTCATTTGTATCCTCGTTCCCGTTTTACTTATGAGGTGAATAAGAGCAATCGCTTAAGCTTGAGTTATCAGCAACGGGCGATTCGTCCGAATGGCAGCTATTTGTGCTCTTTCTTGAATAACAGTGATCCTACCCATATCATACAGGGGAATCCGGACTTGAAGGATGAGTTTATCCATAACGTAGAGCTAGGATATCAGTTCTCGGCTCCCCGTCTCCGTTTGACTCCGGCTATTTATTACCGGAATCGTACGAATCGTATCATGGAAACCGCTAGCCAAGTAAATGACGAGACGGTTTGGAAGAAAGAGAATATCGGACATAGCCAAGCAGTCGGAGCCGACTTGTCCGGTAGCTGGAATCCGGTACGTATCTTGACGGTCGGTTTCTCCGGGGATATCTATCGGGACGAGATCGATGGGCGTACGATAGGCTATGACGAGAAGAAATCCTTGGTTTGCTGGGATGTGAAGGGGAATGTAAACGTAAGTATTACGCCGACTACGGATTTTCAGGTAGACGGCTTCTACGTTTCCGACCAGCTTACGCCTCAAGGTAAGATCAAAGGCCGTTATAGCGTAAATGCCGGTCTCTCTCAATATTTCCTCAATCGTAAATTATGCGCGAACTTAAGTATCAACAATATATTCGATAGTTTAGAAGAAACAACGATTATTGATGCCCCGAACTTAGAAATGACGCAAAAGCGCAATCGTGATGCCCGGGTAGCTTGGCTTACGTTGACTTATAGTTTATAAAGTAGGTTCCGTGCCCTGTGTTCCATCTTGTTTGTGCTTTTGGATGAACAAGATGAAACGCATGGAACGGTCGTACGTGAAATAATTCCAGATCCAGTCGATCAGTACAATTAGCTTATTCTTGATTCCTAAGATGGAACGTAAATGTACGAGCATCCAAACCAACCATGCCGTAAATCCATGTAATTTCACCTTATTTAAATCGGCAACCGCTTTATTCCTGCCGACAGTAGCTAAAGTTCCTAAATTCTTATAATGGAAAGGTCTCGGTTTTTTTAGAGCCTCGATCCGTTGTAGATTTTCGGCTAATAACTCACCTTGCTGAATCGCTACCTGAGCGACTTGCGGATGTCCGTTCGGGTAATCCGGTTCTGCCATCCAGCAGACATCTCCTATGGCGAATATATTGGATAAGCCTTTTACTTGATTACATTCATTGACGATAATCCGTTCCCCCCGGGTCAAGAGTTCTCCTTCGATATGATCGAAATGCACCGCTTTCACACCACTTACCCAAAGTAAGGTCCTAGTGGGTATGGTTTGTCCGTCATCTAAGAAAACGTCCCCATCCTTATAGTCCACGACACGCTTCTGAAGAATGATGTTAACGCCCATATCCTCAAGGAAGCGTTTAGCGTTGGAGGAGGCTTCCGGAGACATGGCCCCTAGTAATTTAGAGGACCCTTCTATCAGATAGATATTCATATGAAAGTTTCCTAGATCCGGATAGTCTTTCGGCAAAACAAACCGTTTCATCTCGGATAAGGCGCCGGATACTTCTACACCTGTAGCCCCTCCACCTACAACAACTATATTTAGCAAAGCTTGCTTCTCGTCCGGGTCCGTACAAGTAGTCGCTTTCTCTAAATTAATTAATAAGGTGTCTCGTAAAGCTAACGCCTCTTCTACCGTTTTCATGGGTAGAGACTGTTCCTCGATCGTTTTGTTTCCAAAGAAGTTGGTGATAGTTCCAGCGGCGATTACAAGATAATCATATTCCAATTCGCCGATGGAGGTTTGAATGGTATGCCCTTTCGGATTGACGCCATAGACCTCTGCCAACCGGAAGTAAAAGTTCTTTCTCTTCTGGAATATCTTTCGATATGGAAAGGATATTTCATTATATTCTAAGCCGGAGGACGCTACTTGATAAAGCAGGGGAGGAAACTGGTGATAGTTGTTCTTGTCGATTAAGACTACTTGAAACTTGCTCTTTTTCAATTTCTCAGCTAGTTTTAACCCCCCAAATCCGCCCCCGATAATTACGACCCGCTTTTTGTCTGTGTAAGGAATGTTGAAGCCCATGATCTAAACGCTTTTTTTATATAAACATAGAAAGAAGCGAATTGGTTCTTCCGTTAATTATTAATGAATGTAAGCGGGTAGAGGCTTTATTTACAGGAAGGTTTATCGTGTTTCGGGGAAATACGTTTCTTTACCTTCCGCTTCAATCGCAAAAACTGCAATATGGAAAGTATACGCATCAAGATTATGAATAAGATAACCCCTAGCAAAATATAGCAAATTATCGGCGATGTCATTTTACCCTCTTCTTCACAAATTTTATCCCAGTCTTTAATTTGGAATAGTAAAACATAAAAAAATATGGTGGTCATTATACACTATCTTTTATTAGATCATCCATACGGATAGGTGTCTAAAATCAATGAGGCAAAGATAAATGAGTATAACTTGGTTCTTCGTCAAATTTGGTGGTACTTCTTCTATTGTGAATAAATAATCTTCGCTCTCAGTAGTTTAACTCCTGCCCTATTGTACATCTGTCTTTTTACCGCTTTAATTTTATTCACTGTCCCCTCCAGTAATCCGTTACTGAAGGGGATATCAATAGCTGCCTGTACTGCCTCCCAGTCTTTTTCAATACCATATGCAAAGTTCGTCAGTGCCATATTCCGTGTTGCCTTCGCTTTTTCAATCCACTTTCTAATATCCTTATCATAAGTGTTCCCATTAATCATATCTCTGAAATTCTGACACACGCTTAAAAGTTCTTTAATCTGCGGTGAGGACTTATACAGTTCCGCTAGTTTAGGATTATCCGATTCTCCCTTTAGAATGTATTTGCGTATCTGATTCTGTGAAACTCTCTGTATTTTACTTCTGTTTTCAATGCTCTCATTATGCTCCTTGACTTCCTTCCTCTTTTGTTGATACCTTTTTCGCAAGCTGGATGTTATCCTTCCAATAAGTGCGCCACTGATTTTACTCCCCATTTTTTGTGCCAATATTTTTCGAGTAATACAGCCCGCACTAATGATTGTAGCCAGTTCGGATACATATTTAAGAGCTGTCTTCTGTTGCTCATTCAAGTATGCCCCTATTCTTCTGTTGTGAATAATCTTATAAATGTAGCGACTTTTCTTACCCAAATGTGCGGCTGTCTGCTCAATGGTCATCCCCTGCATTTTTAAGTTCAAGCTTTCCCTGTATATCTTCAATTTTTCTCTGTGTCGGACATCTCCCATGTTAAATATGTCCTGAAGAATTAACGAAGAAGCCGTGTCTCTGTCAGGATATTCGTATTTGAGCTTTTTCTTGGTCTGACGGATTATTTTCTCTATTTCCGGTATCATCGTGTCCGTCATATTCTTGATTAGATGGAATCGGTCGCAGATTTGTGTAACACCAGGAATTATTCTGTTTATAGCCTCTGTGAAACATCTTCCACGGTCTCTCGTTATATATTGTATTTGAGGATTCCGGATGAGCCAGTTATCAAGTGCTTCTCCGTTTCTATCCTCTAACAAAGCAATAGGTATGTGTGTCATCTGGTCTACGACCACACTCATATAATCCTTACCTTTTTTATAGGCAAAATCATCAATACCTACATAAATACTTTTATTATGCATAGGATTGTGTTGTCCGCACTGTTGTAGGATGCGTAAGCAGGAAGAACTACTGGCTGTTATATGGAACAGTTGCAAAAGAGAAGAGGCCTTTCGGGAAGTAAGTTCCAAACTTATCGATCTGATGCGTTCCTCAACAAGATAGCTCCGTCTACCATACCGACGAGCCAGAAAAGACAACGGTTCGCAGAATATTTTTTGTGGACAAGAAACATTGTCACAATAATATTTGCCAACCTTGATGACTAACTCCAAAGTATGACCGTAAACTTCAAGATCCTCAATATGACGGGAGTAGTAACTGTGCAATCGGTGACTGAAATGTCCGCAATAAGGACAGGAAGCCCCTTTGCCAGCCGTATGTAGAAAGACCGTCAATGAGCCAACAGCTTCAGAGATACCATCTTGTTGCAGATTATCGTAGCCAAGACTGAATCTGAAATCATGGAATAATCCCCTATTTGTAGGAGCATTTTCTTTTTTTGATGTATATTTGTACGTTGTAGATATGACTTGTTGCATTGTAACTCTTAATGATGTGGTGTCTTTAAAGTTACTAAAAAGCAAACATATCTACAACTTTTAATAGGATTAAGAAAGAAGAAGACAGTTGAAATAAAAAAGAGATTACCACCAAATTTGACGAAGAACCTATAACTTATTAGGAGTTATACAACTTGACAATTTAAATGTATATTCTGATAGGGGGTGTTTTTTACAATGATTTAAGTTTTTTCCTTAGCTCCGTGGGACTATATCCAAAGCGTGCCTTGCAAAATTTGTAGAAATGCGAATGCGAGGAGAAATCGAATTCATCTATTATATTCTTAAAATCATCCTCGCTGTTAGCTATGGCGACCAATAGTCGTTTGGATTTCTCTTGCATCAGCCATTCGTAGGCTGGAATACCGAAAACTTTTTTAAACTTCATCCGAAAGGAATTTACTCCGTAACCTATCATTTGAGCTAGATCTGTTACTGTTTTAGCTTTTATATAATTCTCGGCGATGAGTCTCTCAAACTCTGCTGAATGCGTACTTGATAAATAGAAAAAGTAGTCTAATTCCTCTTTTCTATAAAGCTTTTTCAGTAAGTAGAATAATTCCGTTCTCTTTAATTCATACAAAGGGTAGTTCAGGAAATTATTTTCAAGATATTGTCCGACAAGTTCTAGAAAACCGTATAAAGGTTCCACTATTTTCAGTTCTATCCACTTAGAGATAGGTTGAGGTAATATTCCGTACGGATGTTGGTAATACGGTAACTCATTCATCGTTAAACTGTCAAAAAAGAAAATGATGATTTTTGAACCTAGTGTGATATCATATGTGTAATTTTCAAATGATCTTAGAAAGATCATATACTGTTCACCGATTGTTTTCTTTTCTTCTTTAGTGGAATATATAGTTATGGATCCGCTTAAGATAAAAATAATCATATCGCTGGATAAACCAGATAAGGTTTGTGTTATTTCCTCTGACATCAATATGATACTAAAGCCAGCGTGTAAGATTCGGTTTTCAGATGTTTCCGGAGAAATTCTGTTAATAAGCTTGTTCATAAAATTATTGTTATTTAGTTTGTTATACAAATATTTCCCCCTTCAGTAAATCTAGATGCAAAAAAAGCGCAATGTATTAGTATGGTCTGTATACAAACTATCATTTTTTGTATACATTATGATATGAATGAAAAATACATAGGAATCAGAGGAGGTCTCTGATTCCTTGTAAAATAAGATCTCCCATTTTTTTATGGGAAGAATTAAGTTCACTAATACTTTAGGAGGGTAATTTCTATTATCACAATAGAATGAAATAAAAACTAAATACGTCTTACAGATGAAAATAAGACATTACGTGTGAACAAGCTTGAATATTATAACGTATTGTATTTTATTTTCTTAGTCGTTTTATTTATCCGTGCGGAATGGAAGCACCGGTAATCCTTGTACGTTTTGCAAGTTGCCAATTTGGAAATTCCGGAAGCCATAACGAACGGCTATTGGGGCTTTTACGTCTGGAGCTGAGATAATAACGGTTTTTTTGTTAGCGTCTATAGTTGCGTTAGCCTTGTGGAAACGCATGTCTTTTCCGGCTATCTCGAAGCCTATGATCCCGTTATCTCGATTGAAGCCATCTTCCGCATTCTTGAAAAAAAGAATGATTTTATCTTTATCTACTTCCATATGATCGTATTGGGGGCCCTCACAAGCGATGGTTGTATAACCATAGGTTTTGTTTAGAGCCATATAACAAAGACGCTCACCGATCTTTTGTTTTTCTTTGGGGTGTATTTGCCGTTTCTCGTAATCCTGTACCAGATCGTTCGTGGAAACAATACCGCTATTGGGGATCAACCGGGTAGCTTTGTATTGCTCTTCACGAAGGTACGCGGCTTGGTCTCCTTCTCCATATTCGTAAGGGGCGATTTCTACCAGATAGAAAGGTAATTCTTCTTGTCCCCATAATCCTCTCCAATGTTCTACCATTGTCGCTAGGCGTTTAGCGTAGTCCGGGTGTCCGACATTTGACTCTCCTTGATACCATAGGAAACCTCTGACCGTATATTTGCTGGCCGGTTTCAGCATTCCGTTATACATGATCATGGGTTGTAGCATCGGATGGATTTTCTCATCGTTACCCGCTAAGGATAGATCGATATCGCTATAATTCCGCAGGATGTCTTTGGGCAACCAACCTTCAACCGTGGAACCGCCCCAGCTACAATTGATGATACCTACCGGGACATTCAATACCTCGGTCAATAGGGTCGCGAAGAAATAGGCGGTAGCTCCGAACTCCGGGGCGTTTCGCGGATCACATACTTTCCATTCGCCACCTACCGGATAATCTTTCGGTTCCAAGGCTCCGACCCGTTGGATCGTAGCGTAACGGATCGAGTTCTTATATTTCCCGGATGTAGCGATAGCGTGGTTTCCTCCCTCGATAGGGCAGTGCCAGAAACCTCTTAATGGCATTTCCATATTGGATTGGCCGGAACCGAACCATACCTCGCCGATCAGAAGATCATGCAAGACAATCTTGTCTTGTCCATTCTTTAATGTTAACTGTTGCTTTTCGAAACTGGCCGAGGGCGTCTGAACCCAGATTTCCCATCTGCCTTGATCGTTTACTTGGGCCGTGTATTCCGTATTGTCCCAAGAACTACGGACTTTCAGGCTTGAATTTGGGGTTGCATTTCCCCAGAGCCGTACTTTAGTGGCTTGTTGGAGTACCATGTTGTCGCTTACCAAAGCTGGCAGCTTGATCTCGGCCCGGAGGTTCACCAAACCGAGAAGGAGGCCTATCACCATCCAATAGAATTTGTTCATATCGCTTGTTTTTTTGATGTCGGAAGCTTCCGACGGTTGTTAATCTGATAAAAAAGAGCCGGCAGGCGGTCTGCCGGACGGTTATTCGCCGGCAAGTCGTTCGATAATCTCCATACACATCCGTCCGTTGTGATAGGGACATTTCCAGAAACCGGCCTTGTCATCCTCGCGATTGATCTCGTGATCGAGCGATACGCTCCAATGCCATTCCCCTTGTTCCTTGTCGATCAAATAACGCTGAATGAATTTCCAGCATGTATAGGCTGTGCCTAAGGCAGGCTCATCTCCGAAATGTTGATACAAGTTGAAATGACCCACTACATTCTCGGCTTGCACCCACCAATGCAGGTCCGTGTCGGCTTTCTTCTCATTCGGGTGATACTCGTAAATGAGGCTACCGTTCGCTAATAACCCGTCTTCGGCCGCTATCGCTACCTTTTGAACCAAGGGCTCTACTTTCTGAAGAATCTCGTTGTCTCCCAATTCGATAGCGGCCTCATGCAGTAACCAAGATGCCTCTATATCATGACCATAGGAGATGATACGGTATTTGCTTTCCCAATCCTCGTTGAAAAAGAGGTTTAAATGATAGGTACGGTGATCCAGAATCTTGTCGGTGAAAATCAGGATCAAGTTTCGGAGTTGTTTTTTGAGGTGCTCGTCTTTCCATACCCGATACAAGTTAGTATAAGGTTCGAGGATATGCAGATGGGTGTTCATAGTTTTTTTCTCATTCTCATCCTTGTCGCTTAGTCGCATATCCTCTATCAGTTTCCAGTCTTTCGTAAAGGCTTCCATATAACCGTTCTTTTCCGGGTCGAAACTATATTGTTCGATTGCCTTGAAGAGACGGATCGCATAATCCAACGTTTCTTTATCTCCGGTAGCCCGGTTGTACTCGCTTAATCCGTAGATAGCGAATCCTAAGGCGTAGATTTGCTTTTTGGTTTGCACGGGTTGACCGGTATAGTCTAATTCCCAGTAAATACCCTCGAATTCTTGGTCGTAGAATTTATCGATAAGGTAACGTTTGGCACGGGTCGCCGTTTCCAGATATTCCGGCTTTCGTAATAAACGGTATGCGGCGGAGAATGTCCATAGGATACGGGCGTTCAAGATGGCGCCTTTAGGGGCATGTACGACTCGTTGATTGTTTCCCGTGATTTGCCCATGGAAACCACCATACTCACTATCTATCATTCGGTTCATCCAGAAAGGGAGGATATTGTTCTCTAGCTCCCATTGAACCTCGTTTTGTAAATCTTCGGTGATTTTATTCATTTGTTTCTTTTCTTTTGGTTTCTAACGTAGCGGTGATTTCCTTCATCTTTGTCTCGCTAAGCGGGTAGAAGGCGATAAATACAACGGACAGGATCGTACCTACGGCCGGTAAGAAACTGAGGAACATCTTGATTCCGCTAATCGTTTCCTCGCTTTGTACGGTATTGGCCTGAAACCCGAAGAAAGCGAGTAGCCAGCCTGTGATTGCCGTGCCGATCGCCCATCCGAATTTCTGGCTCATGGACGAGGAACTGAAGATCAATCCTGTGGCACGGTTCCCTGTTTTTAGTTCTGAGTAGTCCGTGCAATCGGCATACATGGACCAAAGTAGGGGGAAAATACTACCGGCACAAATACTGATGAACACTTGGAACGTGAATATCAGGGCTAGATCCGTCTTGTCGAGCCAGAAAAAGAGGATGCTTAAAACCGAGGCGATCAGCATGGAGCCCATATAGGTTCTTTTCTTTCCGATCTGGTTGCTTAATGGGGCGGCCAAGATCACGCCGACAATATTGGCCGCCTGTCCTACCGCCAGATATAATCCGCTTAAGACGAAGGAGACTCCGAAAAGAGATACATTGGCATAGGCTTCCTCAATGATAAAGTATTTGAAATAATATACGGTAGCCCCGTCGCGGATGGAATTGAAAACCAGAGCGGAGACACCTGCTCCCAATAGTATCCACCAAGGCTTGTTGTGCAATAGATCTCTCAAGTCATCTTTTAACGAGCCTTGTTGCTCTTTAATCGGTTTTACCCGTTCTTTTGTCCATGCGAAACATCCATAAAAGAGAATGGCGCACAGGATAGCGATAACTACGACAGCCATGGTCCATCCATGTTGTTGATCCGCCAATTCATCGCTATTTCCACTAAAGAAACGCACCATCGGCATGAATAGCAACAGGGCTATAAAACTGCCAATATAGGCGAATACCATACGGTACGTAGAAAGGGTATTACGGTCTTGTGGCAACGGGCTCATTACTCCAAGCAAGGACGCATAAGGCACGTTTATAGCGGAGTACACCATCATCATCAAGGAATAGGTGATATAGGCATAGATCAAATTACCTGTTTGTCCGAAAGAAGGAGTCATGAAAGTGAGCACTCCAATAGCGGCGAACGGGATCGCCAGCCAAAGCAAATAAGGGCGAAATTTTCCCCAGCGTGTTTGCGTACGATCCGCCGCAACGCCGACAATCGGGTCAAAGACCGAGTCCCATATACGAGTTATCAAAAACATCGTACCTACGGCTGCTGCCGGTAATCCGAATACGTCCGTATAGAAAATCATCAAGTAAGCGCCAAACAGTTTCCAGAACATGGACGATGCCATGTCCCCGAAACCGTAGCCTATCTTCTCTGTTAGTTTAATCATATGAGTGGTTTTTGTAGGTTATTTCAGGAGTGGAAGATTTCGATCGATTAGCTTTTTCAGCGTCTCGACAGATGCGGTCGTAGTCAGCCCGTCGGCCGGAGTGTTCATGCAGTAATCTACCAATTTATCGATTGTGGATACAGCCACGTGCATACGGGTATCGGAAGACGCATAGTAAATATACACGGTTCCATCCTCATCCGCGATCCATCCGTTAGAGAATAAAACGTTGGATACATCGCCGATCCGTTCCTCATTTTCCGGAGCCATGAAATAGCCGGCGGGTGTGGCGATAGGTCTCGTGGGATCTTCCAATGCGGTCATATACATATAAAGCACGTAACGTAATCCGGCGGCGCATCCCCGTACGCCATGGGCGAGATGTAACCAGCCTCTCGGTGTCTTGATCGGGTGGGGGCCTTCGCCATTTTTCACTTCCTTGATCGTATGGTAGTAACGTTGGTCGATGATGGTTTCTTCCTTGACTTCGGCGTGCGTGATATCATCAATCAAGGCCCATCCGATACCACCGCCACTTCCTGCGTCGATAAATCCGTCTTGGGGGCGGGTGTAAAGGGCGTATTTGCCATTTACGAATTCCGGATGTAATACGACGTTACGTTGTTGGCTCTTGGTCTTTAAATCCGGGAGACGTTCCCAGTTTTTCAAGTCTTTTGTCCGGGCGATAGCTGCCGTGGCGGTTGCCGAGGATAGATCTCCGGGAGCTGCGTTCGGGTCATGGCGCTCGGCGCAAAAGATTCCGTAAACCCAGCCGTCTTCATGAGCGGTTAGGCGCATGTCGTAAATATTCGTGGCCGGGACAAGATCGTCCGGCATGGTTACCGGGTAATCCCAAAAGCGGAAATTGTCTACTCCGTTCGGGCTTTCGGCTACGGCGAAGAAGGATTTACGGTCGCTTCCTTCTACACGTACCATTAATATATATTTGTCATTCCATTTGATCGCACCGGAGTTCATGGTTGCGTTCATGCCGATGCGTTCCATCAAGTAGGGGTTTGTCTTTTCATTTAAGTCATATCTCCAGAAGATCGGGGTATGCGCGGCTGTCAGTACAGGGTGTTGATAACGGGTGAAGATTCCGTTTCCGTCTTCTAAAGGGATATTTTTCCGGCTTAACAAGGTTTCGTGTTTAGCGAAGAGTTCGTTTACTTTTTCTTGAAATTGTTCCATGATGTTTTTGCTTTAAATGATATTATCAGATGGTGGGAGACGGGGCACGCCCCGTCTCTACAACTGGATATGACGTGATTTATCTGGTTTATGTATGATGTTATTTATATAGGTTGATATCGGAGGCGAACAATGTTTTCGGATTTTCAAAGAACTTCTTGAAATCCTCGGCAGAGGCTTGTCCGGGATAAGGGCCAAAAAAGTGAGTGACTTTTTCACGGGCGTTTCTCCATACCAATACATAAGCGACCGGATATTTCTCCATGGCAGGCAGCAGGGTTCCCGTCCACCATGTGGAGTCTGGTACCCCTTCGTAGCCGGTCTCCGTGATCGCTATGATCTTATGGTTGGCTTTGCCTATGCTGTCTATTACGGAAAGACTGGTATCCATGCTTTTCAAGAAGAAATCCTTATCTTCCCGTTGGTAAGCGTCGAAGCCTAGGACGTCGATCAAGTCATGTCCGGGGTAACGTTCCAGATAAGACGCTTGATCCCGCGGCTCCGTACCTGTGGAATAAGCGTAAACGATCTGGTCTGCCGCTCCGTGAGCGTTTAGATAATCGGCGGTCATTCGCCATAGCGCCTTGTATTCATCCGTGGTACATAAATTCTGTCCCCACCAGAACCAACTTCCGGTGTGTTCGTGCCAAGGACGGAATAGGACGGGAATCTTGGTGCCATCGCTTGTTTTCAAGGAAAGGATGAAATCATTCACTTTGCCTAGCCAACTTTGGAATTTCTCATAGTTCTCCCCTTCCGGAAGGATCGATTTCACGACAGCATGGTCTGATACGTCCCAAGCGTCCCCTCCGGTTTTAGGGTTACGGGGATGCCAACTTAAAGATACCAAGCCTCCCCGGTTATATTGGTTGATGATTTCCTTGCGTATTTTCTCGAAAGGTACTTTATCAAGGCTTTTATCTCCCCCGAGTTCGATCTCTCCAAGATCAAAGCTGATAACGGCCGGATAATCGCCGCATACTTTTTGCACGTCTGAGCCTCCTTCGTCAAATTCCCATCCGATCCCATAAACCGTATCATCGTGATGTCCGAACATGATTCCTTTTTGTGGAGTCGCACGTAGGTTCTCTATTAAACGTTCTCTCGGCGAAACCTGTTCGCTTGTCGGTTCTAGTCCTTTCTTCGACGGTGAACAGGCGATTAGTGCCCCTAGGCATAACATGGTAATTAATTTCGTGTTCTTCATGATAACTGTCTTTCTTTATGAACGCGAATGTAAGAGGTATCGGGCAGACAATCTAGTATTATTTTATCTGATAGCGATATTATTTTCATTTTAACCGGAACGGTTGTTTGATTTGGAATTCATTGTTATCTTTGTGCATGTTAATTAATCAAATAGAATGACTATGGGAAAATGGAATGATTTACAAGAACAAGTGAAGGAAGGGAGAGAATGAGAGAAAGCCCGAAAGGAGAATTTGGGAAAGTTCTTTTATGATTTGGCGAAACTGACTTTTGCGGGTGTAGTTATATGTGGGGTTATCCCGTTGTATAAGAATCCGAATGATTTTTCACAGTGGGTAATGCTCATAACAGGTTTAGGAGGTACAGGAATGATTGCGGTTTGTGCAAATAGAATATTTAAATAATAACAGATATGAATAACATGACATTTTTGTTTTTAATTATTATCGTGGTAATGGGGATATTTCTTGCATGGACTTATACCAAATCCGGTAAGAAATGGCTGAAGAACCTATAGCGAACATCTAGATATAGAACTATACCCAATACACGGATCTTATGGAATTATTTATTTTTTCTATAAGATCCGTGTATTGTTTTTGGTAACCCTTGGTTTCTAGTCCCCAACTTGAACCTGTATACGCTCTTTTGAAGTTATCCTCTTCTCAAATACTTTCGTGTCCAGCAGAATAGGGGCATTGACGAAATCCGGGACATTATAGGAATAGACAGAGCGATCGTAATAGGTTTCCGGATCTTCCTGGGGAAGGAGAAAGGGCTTGCTTATCTTGCCATTCTCATCCATGCTTGCCAGATAAAGGCGGGTATAAAGGCCGTCACCCCGGCGGCTACTGAAGACAAACCAGCGGGAGTTGCTACTCCAGTTGTGAAAGCTTTCGGTATCATCGCTATTTACTTCGGATAGCTCGCGGAGGTCTCCGCTTGTCAAGTCCAGTAACCATAGATTCGCCTCTTTATGCCAGATCGAAAAGTTTCCGTAATCGGATAAGGTGAACATAATATATTTGCCGTCATAGGAAGGGCGGGGAAAAGATACGCTTTTCCCTAAAGCCTCAGCGTTCACCAACGTATCGATACGGCTCCCGAATGTACCGGCAGAGGGATCAAAATCGATACTACATAAATTATATCTTATCTCTTTATATTCTTCGGGAATCTTTTTAGCTTCGGCGGAACAAAAGTAAAGCGTACGACCATCCGGGGAGAACGCAGGGAAGGTCTCGAACCTGTCTTTCTTTTGCAAAGAATCGCAAAGGAGTAGACGATGATCTGCCGGATGGTAAACGACTATATCAGATTCCAAATCCAATACTTCTACCCGCTCGTCCTTAACCGTATGGAACGATTGTCGGGTGTTGTTCGTGGAATACGCTATATATTCGCCTCCGGGATGCCAGTAGGGATAGACGCAAGCGGCGATTGTCTGATCTGTTTTCGTGTTGAGGTATTCATCCTTATTGTCGGTTCTCATAAAAGTGGCTCCATGCGTTCCTCGGATGTGAAGACTGAAATGGCTCGGGTCCGTACGGTTAAAGGCATGGCAGTTTACGCACATACCTTTGACCAGCGTGTTTTCCACCAAAGGTCTTTCTTTATGAGACGATAGATCACGCTCATAAATACCCATACGGCTGTAGACTTCATAACCGGGAGCGATCTTTCGGTATACTAAGCCGTAATCGATCGGGTGGGGGCTGATGTACATGGGGAAAGGTTTGTAAGTACTCCATTTACCCTCTTGCTTGATACTGACAGTAAAGAGTAAACTATCGCCTTGATTGGAGATGAGCAGTTGTTTCCACTCTTTTTCCGGGAAATTGACATGCTTCGCGTTTATATGCACCTCTTTGCCTTGGCACCCTTTTACGATAACATCTATCCGCTCATAGGAGGTATCCGTATAAGAGAAATTCATAGGTGCTATCGTGGCGGGTATTGTCACCCCGATATAATCCGGATAGATGGACGGGTATTTCTCTATTTGTTCGGGGGATACTACCGAATCCCCACAAGCGGTAAATAACGCTATACATATACTATATAATAAGATAAGCTTTCTCATGGCCGTTTATTTTCTGAATAATAAGTAATACCAAAATGTCTTCTCGTATTTTGGGCGAAGGATAGGCTCGGAGTCTTTCTGCGTCATATAAACACGGGCGAACTCGCTTACCCCTTCCAATACGTTGCGGGAGATGCTCCAAGGAAGGCCTTGGAAATTAGGATGCTGCTGTGTCCAAATGAAAATCAATGCCTCTTGATAAGAGATGGGTATGTGGTTATAGCCCAGATCTTTTCCCAGCGGATAATATTTCATGAAACGTTCCAGATCCTTCTTTTGCAAGACATAGGCTAACATATACTCGAAAGCCATCCGGTTACTTTTGTTATGTTGCAGCAATAAGCCTAGCATGACATCCATTTCCGTGTCGCTGAACAAGAAATCTTCTGTATATCGGGCTTTTCTCAACCATCCCCATTCGGGATGCTTCTCTATCTTTTCATCGTTATTTAGATAGCTCATGGCGTTGGTCGCCCATTTCTTATAGAACAAGGTATGCTGCAAAGCCCGCAGGTATTTGGCGGCGACAGCGTATTGTCCATTGATCAAGTTGGTCTCGGCCAGACGCATATAGGCACGTCCGCTTTTCTTATAGTCGGGGATAGCCTCCATCGCTTCGAACATATAGCGTTGTGAGGAGTTGATCATTCCCAGATGATAGAATATCTCGCTGGTAGGGAGCGGTGAGGTGAAATCTCTTTGGAAGGTGGGGATCAATCCTTCCGTTCCATTTTGGTAGAAATGGAACATGCGATCCCCTAATTGCCCGGTCTTGGCGAGAGCCAGATTTAAGCAGGTCACGGAGAAAGGAGAATTAGGCTCTTTGTTTTCCGCCGCCTTGATGATCTGGTTCCATTGTTTCATGCGGGTGAGGTAGTCGTATTTCATAGCCTCCTCCTTATCCGAATTGCTGGCGGCATAGATCCATGTGCCACCACCGATAAGGAGCAGGGTGGAGATAATACCCATCCATGCCTTAGTGCTCTTTACGGGTGGGGGAAGTAAAGCAAGTGCCCCGGGGGTTATGGCAACGGTAGCAATAACAAGTAACAGGGTGTTGGGAACGATCATGGGGAAACGATAATAATCGATGCCGGTCATGAGGCTAAGCAATGGATATTGCGTAAGGCTTTGTGCCAATAGGGGGCATAGGATTCCAAGCAAGATGTAGATAGGAATCCATATATAGGATTTGTTGGATACGATTGGTACGGGTTTGATGCAATGCCCGATTGCTACTCCGATAACGAAGATGAAATAGGCCCCACCACCTACGATCCAGTAGAGTACCGGCATTATTAGGAGCGTATAGATTATTCGTCCCCATGGATGAGTGATTTTTCGCTGGATGATTAAGGCGAAGAGGGCGAGAGTTATGGAGACAGGGAATGCCAGCAGGGCATTCTCATCACATAAAAATACCCAGAGCAGGATAGAGGGGAGAAAGCTGAACGGATACCAAAAGTCGGAAGTTCCCATTTGTTTGGCCAGCCAGTTTATTTGCCGTTGGATAAGCACGAGAACGATCGCCAAGATCGTAGCCCCTGCCCAAGCGAAATAATAGAACTGCGTCAGGAACTCCGCTATATATTCAGCGATGCCTCCGGGATGGAGACATTTGTCGATTCCATATTCCGGCGTGAACAGGAATAACTGGAATTGCTCGTGGTAATGTAAATGATGAGGATAATAAAGTCCCCAAAACAGGCAAATCGCACAGCCGAATAATAAGGAGGCGATTCCTCTTATGTATCTATATTTACGTGTATTTTCCATGATTCTATTATTTAAAAGTCTCAGCTTCCTCGTCGTAGTAGATTTCTTGTACATCTTCAGCGTCGAAAGGAAGCTCGCTAGTGGATAATTCAGGTATATTATAAGATTTCAACGTGATATCGTAATGTTCCGGATCCTCTTGCGGGAGAACGAAAGGTTTATAGGCTTTTCCCGTACTATCCACGTAAGAGAAATAAGGCTTTCCGTATAGTCCGTCATCCCGCTTACTGGCAAAGACAAACCAATGGCTGTTAGAGGACCAACTATGGTAGGTATCCGATTTATCGGAGTTGACGGCAGGTAAGGTATCTATCTTCCCGGTCTGGAGGTTCATCATATGCAGGTCTGTTTCTCGGTGCCAGATCGGGAAGGTTCCATAATCGGCTACCGTGAAAAGTAGGTATTTACCGTCGGGCGATATCTTGGGATGGCAGGCGGAGCCATTATGCTTCTGGGCATCCCATACGGTTTCGATCTGTCGGCCCCATTCCTTGGTATCTTTATGGAAAGATATGCGGCATAGGGAATATTTTAGGTTATGGATGCTATCGGGCAACGGCTGGATGGGAGCGGAGCAATAATAGATCCAGTTCCCATCGGGCGAAAAGGTAGGGAAGGTCTCTAACTCATCCTTCCGGCTAGTCAATGGGGAGGTGATGAGTTGTTTCTTTCTGAAATCGGCGACCACTAGGTCGGAGGTTGTGTCATAGACTTCCAACCGCTTACTTCCTAACGAATGAAAAGCAGGGATGATAATATTCGTGGAAAAAACGGCGAACTGCCCCGATGGATGGAAATCGCCATAGACAGCCCCATTCGGCAGACTGTCGTTGCTCAATTTCAACTTCCTCAAATGTCCGTTACGGTTCAGCAGGGTGCCTCCTTGCTTTCCCCGTAAATGGAACATGGATAAACTTCCTTTCTTATTTCCGTAAATATGGCAGTTCATGCAAGAACCGTCGGTATCTTTGTTGTCGGCAATAACCCGTTCCTCGAAGGTATTGATCTCCCGCTCGCATAATTGGATCTTGTTCCATACCTCGTAGCCGGGTTCTATAAGCCGGTAGCTTATGTAACTATCCAGTTTCTCCGGAACTACTTGCCAGTAGAAAGAGGGGTAACGAAACCATTTACCCTTGATACGGGCGACTACGGTTATTTGCAGGCGGTTGCCCACTTCCTGCTCTAAAAGGCTTTCCCATAGGTTTAAAGGGAAAATAGCTTTCTTTCCGAAAGATAATTGTATCTCTTTTGATTTCCCTTTTAAGGTTACTTGCATAGCGTCCGCATCGTTTCTCAATAAGAAGTTGAGAGGGGCAATATTCGTGGGAATCATGATATCCGTATAATCGGGATACATGGGGATTGGGTCTGTGGTATCCTCTATTTGCTTCGGGGTAGGGGTACATCCTGCCAGCAAGCAGATTATCCAGACGAGGTAATAGGTTATGTTCTCTTTCATGATTCTTGCTTCTTTCATGGCTTACTCTCCTTTCCGGGCTCTGTGGTCGCAAAATGATAATAGAACCAATAGGTCTTGCCGTATTTCTCTTTCAAACTCGTGTCCTTTGCCTCATAAAGCCGGGTATAATCGGCGAATTCTTTCGCTATCTTTACCGGGATTTGGTATTTTATAAGCTCTTCCGCACGGATATTACCTTGGCGGGCGAGATGGATCAGCAGGGCCTCGGCGAAAATGGAACTAGAGACCTTACCCGGTACATAATCTTCTACAAAAGAACGGAGATCTTTAGAGAGTAAATGATAGCAGAGTAAGTATTCGTAAGCACGGAGATTGCCGGCGTTCGAGGCGACTAAGTTCCGTAAGGAAGTCACGGCATCGTTACCGGAACGTAGATGGTCTTGGGTCGGGATGTCTCTGCGTTTCTTCTCCAGCCACTCCTTTACTCGCGGGGTTTGCTGACCGGGTATTCTCTTTTCGGCCCAGCTTTTATGAAGGAGTGTCTTGTCTAATATACGTAGATATTTAAGAGCTGCCTCATCATCCCCATTGACCAGATTGATCTCAGCCAGCCGTTTGATCATACGGCTACCCGAATTGCGGGGAGAGAAGATCATACTTAGCATGGCGCAATGCTCGGCCATGGTCATATCTCCTAACGTAAACCATAACTCGTTAGCGAATAGGATAGAGAGAAAAGAAGCGGATGGGTTCACGGGGAGGATCAACCCATTCGTACCCGGTTGATTCCACGCTAGGAGGTTCCGGGAGAGAGATACGGGTGAGTTGATCTCGGACGGATGCGTGGCATTGTACAGGTTCCGGTAATAGGTCACCCAAAGGATTTGGCGGTCTGTCTCGAGATGTTTCCTCATCTTTTGTATATTTCCGAAATAATGTTCCACATCGAGGCTGAGTACATACTCCCGGTCGAGATCCGGCTTACTCCACCAAGTGGTAGCGGGATATTGGGTCGCTGGAAGAAGTAATATACCTGCCGCAAGCAGGGCACTTAGCTTTTGATGGTGCGCTATGATTCCGGCGGCCAGCATAAGGGCCAGACAGAGCCATGCCCCGTACCCGAAGCACCAATAGCAAAGAAGCATGGCGGGAATGCAGGTAAGAAGACGTTGCCCCTCAGTTTGGCTCCGGCTATATAACAGGAAAACACCTTCTGCTCCGATCAAGGAGAGAGTCGCGGATAACGGATAGGCGAGTCCGCAAGACCTTCCGGCCTCCCATAATACAAGTAGTATCATAAGAGGAAGGGCGTATCTCTTGCTGACGAATTGCCGGAATGTCCGATAGGTAAGCAGGGCAAATAAAGTTAAGACAACGCTTAGGATGAACGGGCCTCCCCCGATATAATAAAAGAATTGCGTAAGGAAATCGCCGGTGAGACAAGCCAGCCACGCTTCCTCCTGAAAATATCCACGGAGAAACTCGCCGCTGTACAAGAACAGCATCATTTGCTCTTTGTGGAACAAATGATAGGGGTACATCCAGAAGAAGAAAGCGAAGATCGCTATCGCCAGTACCGCTAGCGTGATCGACAGATCCTGTTTAATGATTCGCTTCATCCAGTTCCTTTCGTAGCTCTTCGGTCAAGGAGGTTTTTATCATCTTATAGAGGAATTTCCCGACCGTTTGGTTGATATGTTCTTTCATGAACGCATAATTAAAAGCTTGCGTCTCTACTCTCAAGGAATCCCATGTCTGCTTGATGCGGATGGAATCTTCCGGCGAGCAAGTCTTAAGCGCTGTCCATAGGGCATAGGATTCGCTATCGGTCTTTTGCTTCCGGTCTTTCCAATGCTGCAAGGCGTCGTTTTGCGGTGTACCGGAGGCCGAGCTGATGGAGTCTATCCGTACTGAGGTCACACCCGGTTCCGTTACGACCAGTAGCTCTTGGAACTTGAGACGCAAAAGGATGCGCATACGGAGGACTTTCATTTCTTCTCCCGTTCCTTGGAAAGTAAACCGTGCGTTCTCTATTCTCGTAGAATCGATATTTTCGATTGAGGCGTTTTCCATGGGTGCCAGATAAATCCATTCCCCATCCTGCTGTGCGGTGGGTAGGGTGCCTTCTATGATGTATTTGGAATCGTTAGATTGACAGGCAAATAGGCACAATAAAGTGAATACTCCTATAAATAGATATTTCATCGATCGTGTTCATTAGTAATTAGAGACTCAAAGTTTAGACTGCGTAAAGTTAGTATTTTTTCGGAAAAGGGAATGATGTTTTTTTGACAAAGGGTGATACTTAATTTACGTCGCTGTTGGGGAGGAATGGAAAAAAGGAGGACACTAATTCAGACATCCTCCCTTTTTATGAAATAAAGAACAATTAAGCGTTTAGGACTTTCTTGAAGCGACGGATAAATTCCTTGGCCTCATCCATCGTCAAGCAAAGCGGAGGAAGCAGACGGATCGTATGGGTTCCGGCTACGCCCGTGAACACTTTCTCCTCAAAGAGAAGTTTGCTACGTACTTCCTTGATAGATTCCTCGAACTCGATACCGATCATCAAACCACGGCCCCGAATTTCCTTGATACCAGGAAGTTTATGAAGCTCTTCCAATAAATAGGCACCCACTTTCGCCGCGTTATCAATCAAACGCTCGTCTTCCATAATATCGAGAACGGCGATAGCGGCTGCGCAAGCCAAATGGTTACCGCCGAAAGTAGTGCCGAGCATACCATAAACCGGCTTGAATTTCGGGCTGATCAATAACCCACCCATCGGGAAGCCATTGGCGATACCTTTCGCTACCGAGATCAAATCCGGCTTGATACCGGCATATTGATGTGCGAAGAATTTACCGCTTCTTCCATATCCGGATTGAATCTCATCCAAGATCAGACAGGCATCATAAGTCGTACACAGGTTGCGTAACTCACGCATAAAATCATCCGTTGGCAATTGGATGCCACCTACACCTTGGATACCTTCGATGATCACGGACGATACATCCCCCTTCTTCAACTCTTCCTCTACGGCGGAAGCGTCGTTCAATGGAAGATAAGTAACCGCTAGATCCTCATTTACCGGAGCGATGATCTTCGGGTTATCCGTGACACGAACGGCGGCGGAGGTACGTCCATGAAAGGCGTGCTTGAATGCGATCACCCGCTTCTTCCCGTTATGAAAAGAGGCGAGCTTTAACGCGTTCTCGTTCGCCTCCGCTCCGGAGTTGATCAAGAACAACGAATAATCATCGTAGCCGGAAGCCTTCCCTAGCTTATCCGCTAATTTTTGTTGCAAGCTATTGATAACCGAGTTCGAGTAAAAGCCTAATTTATTTACCTGCTCGGTAATCGCCTTTACGTAAGTAGGGTGGCTGTGCCCCACCGAGATCACGGCATGGCCGCCATATAAGTCGAGGTACTCGTTTCCCTCGCTATCCCATACATGACATCCCTTGCCTTGTACGATCTCTATATTAAATAATGGATATACGTCGAATAAATTCATCTTTATAGTATTTTTTAAAACGCGGAGGGTTTTAAGTGTAAGCCAACCGTCTCCTCCAACCCGAACAATAAGTTCATGTTGTGGACCGCTTGGCCGCTAGCACCCTTCAATAAGTTATCGATCATAGAGATAATAAGAAGCTTATCATCTATTTTCTGTAAGTGGATCAAGCATTTATTCGTATTTACCACTTGTTTCAAATCCGGGTTCTTATCAGTGATAAACGTGAAGCTGTGATCATCATAATATTCCTCATAAATACGTCGGATCTCCACCAAGTCAATCTTGCAATCGATGTATGTCGTGGCGAATATACCACGGGAGAAATTACCGCGTACGGGGATGAAGTTGATCCGGCTTGAATAACTCTTCTGCAACTGGCTCAAGCTCTGGTTGATCTCGGCCAAGTGCTGATGCGTAAAAGGCTTATAGATTGATATGTTGTCGTTGCGCCAGCTAAAGTGAGAGGTGGAAGAAGGCTTCACGCCCGCTCCCGTAGAACCCGTGATGGCATTGACATGCAAGTCGGAATTCAGCATCAAGTGCTTCGCCAACGGCAATACGCCCAATTGGATGCAAGTAGCGAAACAACCGGGGTTCGCTATATGCCGGGCGTTGCAAATCCGGCGGCGGTTCAATTCCGGCAGGCCGTACACGAAATCGTGCTCCGGGCCTTCGATCCGGTAGTCCATGCTCAGGTCGATAATCTTCACGTTCTCGGGGACCGTGTGGCTCTCCATGAACTTTTTCGTATCGCCATGAGCGGTACAGAAGAACAGAAGGTCGATGCTATCTAACGGCAACTCGCTGGTGAACACCAAATCCGTCTCGCCATAAAGACCGCCATGCACGTCCGTGATCTTGTTACCGGCGTTACTGCTACTGTTTATAAATGTAAGCTCGGCATCAGGGTGGTTTAGGAGCAGGCGGATCAATTCACCCGCCGTGTAACCCGCTCCGCCTATAATTCCGCATTTAATCATATCTCTTCGTCTTTATGGTTCGTATAATAAACACGCAACGGAGTGGAAAGAACCTTGATGAAGCCTTTAGCGTCCTCGGCGGTCCAGCCTTTCTGCATCTCTCCGTACTCACCGAATTTCGTCTTTACCAAGTCGTCCTCAGATTCTACGCCAACGGTAGAGAAGGACAACGGACGAAGCTCCAGAATAGCCGTACCGTTCACGTTACGCTGAGACTCTTGCAACATCGCCTCGATATCGCGCATCACCGGTTCCAGATATTGGCTCTCGTGCAAGAACATGCCGTACCAGTTCGCTACCTGATCCTTCCAGTATTGTTGCCATTTGCTCAACGTATATTTCTCTAAGAAGCGGTGCGCCCCGATAATCAACATAGGAGCGGCAGCCTCGAAACCGACCCGTCCCTTGATGCCGATGATCGTATCGCCCACGTGCATATCACGGCCGATACCGTAAGCCGCCCCGATCTCCTCGATCTTCTGGATAGCGGCGATCTTATCCTCGAACACCTCACCATTCACGGCATGAACCTCACCGTTCTTGAACTCGATGCGCAATTGCTCGCTGCCGGTTTTCTCCACTTGTTTCAGATAAGCGCTCTCGGGTAATCCTTGCGCGGAATCAAGAATCTCGCCGCCGCAGATAGAGGTTCCCCAAAGACCTACGTTATAGGAATATTTCAACTTCGTGAAATCGGCCTCGAAACCGTGCTCCTTCAAGTAGTTGATCTCTTCCTCGCGGCTCAAGGCCATATCGCGGGTCAACGTGATAATCTCCACGTTCGGAGCCAATACCAAGAAAGTCATATCGAAACGGATCTGGTCGTTACCGGCTCCGGTAGAACCATGGGCGATAGCGTCGGCGCCAATCTCGTTTGCGTAGCGGGCGATCGCCAAGGCTTGGAAGATACGCTCGGAGCTTACGGAGATCGGATACGTACCATTACGCAGCACGTTTCCGAAAATCATGTACTTCAAGCTCTTCTCGTAATACTCTTTCGTAACGTCGATCGTCACGTATTTCGTGGCGCCTAGCTTATAGGCGTTCTCCTCGTTTTGTTTCAATTGTTCCTCGCTGAAACCACCTGTGTTAGCGCAAGCGGCGTATACCTCGTATCCTTTTTCTTTAGCCAGATACATGACCGTGAATGAGGTATCCAAACCTCCGCTGAACGCTACTACTACTTTCTTCTTCATCGTTTCTTTATTTTATGTTGTTTTTCTATCGTATTAATTTAGTCCTTTTTAGTCTGATTACGGGCCTCCCGCTCTCGTTGCGCACGATGCGGATCGGCCGGGTCGAACAGCATGGCCGTGCAGATGCAATACTTACGTTCGGTGCGTTCCAAGATATCGTGGTTCACGCAACCGTTGCAACCCCGCCAGAAAGCCTCATCGTCCGTCAAGTCGGAGAACGTAACCGGTACATATCCCAGCTCGGTATTCATCTTCATCACGGCAGCGCCGGAGGTAAGGCTGAATACCTTTGCTTTCGGCCAGCGCATGCGGGCAAGCTGGAAGGTCATGTCTTTGATGCGTTTCGCTATACCCAAGCCCCGGAAATCCGGATGCACGATCAAGCCGGAGGTAGTCACGTACTGCTTGTTTCCCCATGACTCGATATAACTAAACCCGGCGAACTCGTTTCCCGCCAAGGCGATCACCGCTTTGCCCTCTTTCATCTTCTGGGCCACATACTCGTGCGTACGTTTGGCGATACCCGTGCCCCGGACTTTAGCGGCAGACTCGATCGTATCTAGGATCGTATCCACATATACCTCGTGAGAGGCATCAGCGATCATAACATCAATTTCTATTTCTTGTTCCATTTTATTGTTTGTTCTTAGTTTTTTCCTTTTATATAAAATGTGATAAAGCGGCAATCACCTTCTCTTGGCTCACACCGTTGCGGGGGATTACCAAGATCGTATCGTCTCCGGCTATGGTGGCCAGTATCTCGCTGGGGGCATGGGAGTCTATGTCCGAGGCGATTCCCATGGCGTAACCCGGTCGTGTTTTCACCACCGCTAAGTTTCCGGAAAACTCGATATTCGGCTTTTTCTTGCCTTCAGGCTGTGCTTGTTTGCTTATACTCTCTTCGGGAAGGCGATATACATAATCTCCGTTTCCGTCGTGTACCTTGGCTACTTTCAGTTGCTTGATGTCGCGGGAAAGCGTAGCTTGCGTAACCGAGAATCCGCTATCTTCCAACTCTTTAAGCAGTTCTTCTTGATTACTTATCACCTTCGTTTGTATAATACCGCAAATGGCATCCAATCGTTCCTTCTTTGTACTCATGTTGTATATTTATGCAAAACAGGCTGCAAATATAAAGAGTATTATTGAATAAATATACAATCAAGGGCTTTTTTTTCTGATATAAGTAGGGGGTAAGGGATTTTCCTGCTTAGCTTAGGTTTAATCACTGTAAGTGTTAGGCATTTCATCTATTTATATTCGTCTTCTATCAGCCATTGGATGATCATGCAACAGCTGTTAGAAGATCATCTACCAATTGGTGGATGATCATGCAACAGATGGTAGATGATGGATGTTGTTGAAAGAAAAGGCTAATACTTCCTATAGAAAGAACGAAAGGGGGTGGTTGTTTTGAACAAAATGGTAGTATCTTTGCGTTATTAAAAAGAGAGTATCAGGTTTAATTTCAAGTAAAAGGATATGAGAAAAATAGCAAGTTTATTCGTGGCCTTGCTTTTATTGGCAGGCTGTTCCAGCGTACCGTTGACAGGACGTAAGCAAGTGCTGTTGGTTTCGGACCAAGAGGTGTTATCGTCCAGCCTTACCCAGTATAACGATTATATAAAGACGGCGAAAAAATCGACGAATGCGAACAAAAGCGCTATGGTAACCCGGGTCGGAAAGAAGATAGCCGCCGCTACGGAGGACTATTTGCGGGCAAACGGGATGGCGGATGAGGTAAAAAACTTCTCTTGGGAGTTTAATTTGGTGAATGATCCGCAGGTGAACGCCTTCTGTATGCCAGGCGGCAAGATCGTGGTGTACGAGGGATTGCTGCCTTTGGTTTCCTCGGACGATGAATTGGCGGTAGTCATCGGGCATGAGGTCGCCCATGCCGTAGCTAAACACAGCAATGAGCGTATGAGCCAGCAACTAATGGCCCAATACGGGGCGGCTATTTTAGGTGCGGCCGTAAGCAATAAGAGTGCGGCGGTACAGCAAGCGGCCAATACGGTATATGGTGTGGGAGCGCAGTATGGCGTAATGCTTCCTTTCTCCCGTAAGCACGAGTCGGAAGCGGATTATATGGGATTGGTGTTCATGACTATGGCGGGATACAATCCGGACGTGGCAGTCAACTTCTGGCAAAAGATGTCCGCCGGAAAGAGTGGCTCTACGCCGGAATTTATGAGTACGCACCCCAGTGATGCCACTCGTATAGCGGAAATCCAAAAAGTCCTACCCGCAATCAAAACCAAATACAAAAAGTAGTTGGCAGTTGACAAGTGACAGTTATTTTATCACTTGTCTCAATTTTCAATTAAACAAGATTCCCATCTTGTTCATTAAGAAACAAGCATTCATATTCTGGGCTATTCCTTCTCTTAGTTGATAAGAGAAGGATAGCTCCTCGTCTTTTATATCCGCTTCGAAGCGGTAATTCTTTATTTGTTCCGGGAACTCTTCCTCCAAAGTACCCAACACTAAATCGTGGGTGGCGATGATGCCGCAAGCCTTATAAGCGACCAGCTGTTTCATAAGGGCAAGAGAGCCTTTCTGCTTGTCGATAGAATTTGTTCCCTTCAAGATCTCGTCCAAGATGATAAATAGCTTCTCCCCGTTTTGCAGCCTGTCGATAATCATTTTCAGCCGTTTCAACTCCGCGAAGAAATAAGACTCGTTGCTAGCCAAGGAATCCGAGGTACGTAAGCTGGTAACCATGTGGGCGGGATAAACCGTCAAGGAGGCGGCGCAGACCGGAGCGCCTACGCAAGCCAATAAGTAATTGACACCGATCGTCCGGAGGTATGTACTTTTTCCGGCCATATTCGCTCCGGTGATAATCAGGAACCAAGGACTTTTGCGGATATCGATATCGTTCTTTACGCAGACTTCCCGGTTCAAAAGAGGATGTCCCAAAGCCTTGCCTTCCATCTGGAAATAAGTGTCGGCAATCTCCGGATAGATGTATTCCGGATGGTTGAAAGCGAAACTACCCAACGAGTTCAGCGCGTCGAAACGAGCCAGCGCGTCGAACCAAAGCGGAAGTTTATCGGAGTAAGTCTGAATCCAGCGTTCCAAAAGGATGGCATGGCGTGTATCCCGCAAGTAGAAGAGATTGAAAATGATACCCGCCAAACTGAATCGTTGGTCTAATCCTCCGATATACGACGACAAGCGTTTGATAGCATGCGAGGCCAATTCCTTCTCATTCGCTAATTGTCCGCTGATCTCTTTCAGCTCTTCCGACTGGAAATTATCTTCTTCCACACATTGCATCAGCTTTGAGTACCGATTGAAAATAGACTCCATCTTATTGACGGTCGCGTAAAGCGCATTGATTTCCTTGGCTCGTCCGTAAGCGATCACTAACGTGATTAAGAAATAAATATTCAATAAACTCCCGCTGATCCAATCCAGTGAGTAAGCGATACCCAATACGATCCACAACACTGGGACCGCCCAGATCAATAGTTTCCACGGTAGGCTATCAACGAATTTATGCTTACGCTGAGTGAGTCGGTCCATAAAGTTGATATCGTTGTCTCTCGTATCTTGCGTGTCCTGCCGGATGATTCCCGTCACATAGAAATGCTGCCGTAAGGCGGATAAAGTCGCTAATTCCTTGACAGCCTCTTGCCGTTTGACGATCTCCTTCTTATCCGTCAAGGGATTCGAGAGCCAACCGGCCAGTCGTTCCCGCCCGAACCCGGTTACGGTACGATTGAGCGATTGAAACAAGGAGCGGTCTCCAAACACATCCAGATCCAAGCAGAAAGAGTGCTCGCCCGAGATCTTATCGGCTGCCCCGTCGAACGCGCTGAAATCATAGTCCAGTCCTTTTAGCTCATCCTCGTTCAGTTTGATCAAGGTCTCGGCGTATACTTTTCGTGCGTACATTTTATTATGGTACCACATCAGGAGCGCGAACGGGATGATATAAGCGAAGGTGATCCCCGTCAGGCATTGCCAACTCTCATCCCTGAATATCCATAAGGAGAGGATCGCTCCTGCCACTAAAGCCAACCGGATACTCCCCATCAAATGGATCTTCTTTTTCAAATTACCCAAGCGCCGTGTATAAGCGTCGATATTTTCTTTATAATAACTATAGATTTCTTCCATAGCCGCGAATATAGGAAAAATGAACTAACCTCTTGAATTTTGGTTTATATATTATATTCATAGGTGAAATGACCATTATTCATGTAATTTGGGCGATAAAGCCAACTGCCGTTTCCCCTATATTCGCGGACACATTTATAATTTAAGATCATTTATGAAAAAAACGATTATATCCTTTCTCTTCCTTCTTGTTTGCGGTATGGCACATTCGCAAGTTTTAGCGAAAGGGCCGGAAGAGAGTTATAATGCGGATAGTATTCGTGCGATTTTGGATAAGTCACCTTATTTTACCTTATTCAAGGACAATTATTTTATTGGCGGTATCCCTATCGGCAACAAGCCTACGGCGAGAAACTCCGACGTTAAATTCCAGTTGAGCATCGCCCAACGTCTTACGAAAAGTAAACTCCCTTTCGATACCTATCTTTTCTTGCAATACACGCAAAAGGCTTTTTGGAATGTCTTTCAAGAGTCTTTGCCGATGCGCGACTTGAATTTTAATCCGGGTATCGGTTTGGGGCACCTTATCGTACATAAGAATAAATATATCGGGAAAGGCTATTTGATGGTCGAGCACGAGTCGAACGGTAAAGATAGCATCTTCTCCCGAAGCTGGAACAAGATCACCCTAGCTGCGGCTGTCCTGTTGAATAAGAACTGGGAAGTTCAATTCAAGGGCTGGATACCGATCGTGGATGGCAAGGAAAATAAAGACATCCTTAAATATAATGGTATATTCCAAGTAGCCGCCAATTACCGGACAGACAACAGGCGCTTTAACTGCGGGGTTATCTTGACCAAACGAAAGACTTGGTTCAGCTTTAACACTCAGATCGAGTTGAGCTATAAGTTTAATAATAACGAGAACCAATATTTCTTCCTGCAATATTATAATGGTTACGGTGAGAACCTTTTGGAATATAATCAATACAAAAGCATGCTGCGGATCGGTTTCGTGATCAAGCCACAAGATTTCAGTATTTACTAAAAAATATCCTTCTTGATAGATCTCATTGATCGGGCGATAGATGTAATATATGATACATTTCGTTTCTTTAGGAAACAATACATTTACAGACTTTGTTTTCTAATATATTGAACGTTTCCCGGATAATTAAAGAGATACGCCATGAAGGAAAAAATTGAACAATTAAAAGCTCTCAACCACAAAGCTGAGTTAGGGGGCGGAGAAGACCGCATTGCGAAGCAACATGCGGCAGGTAAACTAACCGCTAGAGAAAGAATCGAACTACTATTGGAAAAAGGTAGTTTCGTGGAAATCGACAAGTTCGTGACACATACGTGCCATGAGTTCGGTTTAGAAAAACAGCGTCCATTGGGAGATGGCGTGGTCACCGGTTACGGAATGATCGGGCAACGCACGGTATTTGTTTTCGCTCAGGACTTCACGGTATTCGGTGGGGCCTTGTCTGAGACGTATGCCCGTAAGATCTGTAAGATCATGGACATGGCAACGGAACTAGGCGCTCCGGTGATCGGGTTGAACGATTCGGGAGGCGCACGTATTCAAGAAGGGGTTCGTTCCTTGGCGGGATACGCCGAGATATTCCTCCGGAACTCGTTGGCTTCGGGCGTGATCCCGCAGATTAGCGCTATTATGGGCCCGTGTGCGGGTGGAGCGGTTTACTCGCCGGCGTTGACGGACTTTATCTTTATGGTAAAACAAACGAGCTATATGTTTATCACCGGCCCGGAGGTCGTGAAAAGCGTGACGCAAGAAGAGGTTACGATGGAGAATCTGGGAGGCTCGGAAGTGCATAGCACCCGTTCCGGAGTGGCTCATTGCACGGCGGATAACGATATGGATTGTATCTTGAAGATACGTGAGTTGATGTCGTTCTTGCCGAATAATAATATGGAAGAGCCGCCATTCGTCCCTACCACCGATAGCCCGAACCGCATCGATCCGCAATTGGATCTGCTGGTTCCTACCAATCCCAACCAGCCGTACGACATGAAAGAGTTGATCCTTTCCGTGGCTGATGATCAAAACTTCTTCGAGATACAAGAGGAATATGCCAAGAATATCATTATCGGTTATATCCGTTTGAATGGAAAGACGATCGGTGTCGTGGCGAATCAACCTGCTGCGTTGGCCGGTACGCTGGATATCAACGCGTCCGTAAAGGCCGCCCGTTTCGTCCGTTTCTGCGATGCGTTTAATATACCGTTGTTGACGCTGGTGGATGTACCGGGTTTCTTGCCGGGCGTGAACCAAGAGTACGAGGGAATTATCCGTCATGGCGCTAAGTTATTGTATGCGTATTGCGAGGCTACCGTGCCGAAAGTGACCGTCATTACCCGAAAGGCTTACGGTGGCGCTTACGACGTGATGAGCTCCAAGCATATCCGGGGCGATATCAACTTCGCTTATCCAACCGCCGAGATCGCTGTCATGGGACCGGATGGTGCCGTGAATATCTTGTTCCGTAAGGATTTGAAGACCGCGGAAGATCCCGAAGGCAAACGGAAGGAATTGCAAGCCGATTACCGGGAGAAGTTCGCTAACCCGTACCGGGCCGCTGAGTTAGGCTATGTAGACGAGATCATCGAGCCGTCTATCACACGCAGCCGCTTGATCCGTAGTTTTGAGTTGCTGGCCAACAAACGGCAATCCAATCCTCCGAAGAAGCATTCCAATATTCCTCTTTAAAAACGAATCCTTATGATAAAGAAAGTATTAGTTGCCAATCGTGGCGAGATAGCGATGCGGATATTCCGCACCTGCCGGGTGATGAACATCCCGACCGTAGCGATCTATACGCATGTGGATCGCGGAGCATTACATGTACGTTATGCGGAGGAAGCTTACTGCATCTCGGAAGATGAAGCGGATACCTCTTACTTGAAGCCGGACTTGATCCTTGAGATCGCCAAGAAGACAGGAGCCGCTATTCATCCGGGTTACGGCTTTTTGTCGGAGAACGCCGACTTCGCCCGCCGTTGCGAGGAGGAGGGCGTGATCTTTATCGGCCCGAGCGCCGACGTGATCGCGAAGATGGGTATAAAGACCGAGGCCCGTAAGATCATGAAAGAAGCCGGTGTGCCGGTTGTTCCCGGAACGGAAAAGCCGGTGACGGACATAGAGGATGCCAAGAAGGTAGCCGCCGAGGTGGGTTATCCGATTATGCTAAAGGCGCTTGCCGGAGGCGGTGGAAAGGGTATGCGTTTGGTACATAGCGAGGATGAGATGGAAGCGGCTTTCCGTATGTCTCGTTCCGAGGCGGCCAACTCGTTCGGAAACGATGCCATCTATATCGAGAAGTATATCGAGAACCCCCATCATATCGAGGTGCAGGTACTCGGGGATAAATATGGGAACGTGATCCATCTGTATGAGCGTGAGTGCTCTATCCAGCGCCGTAACCAGAAGGTGATCGAGGAAGCGCCCTCTCCATTCGTGAAGGAGGCCGCTCGCCAGAAGATGTTGGCCGTAGCGGTGGAGGCTTGCAAGAAAATCGGTTACTACAGTGCCGGGACGTTGGAGTTCATGATGGATAAGGACCAGAACTTCTATTTCCTCGAGATGAATACCCGCCTTCAAGTGGAGCATCTGGTGACGGAGGAGACAACGGGCGTGGACTTGGTTCGCGATATGATCTTGGTGGCCGCAGGAAATCGTCTGCCTTATAAGCAGGAAGATGTGGCTTGCCGGGGGCATGCCTTGGAATGTCGTATCTACGCGGAGGACCCGGAAAATAACTTTATGCCCTCTCCGGGTGTGATCAAGGTGCGTGAGGCTCCCGAGGGACGTAACGTACGTCTGGATAGCGCCGCTTACGCCGGTTTCGAGGTCTCCTTGCATTACGACCCGATGATCGCCAAGCTTTGCACGTGGGGCCGGACTCGTGAGTCCGCCATCTCGAACATGATACGTGCCTTGCGGGAATACAAGATCTTGGGAATCAAGACAACGATTCCATTCCACCTGCGTGTGTTGCATAACGAGACCTTCTTGAAGGGGAATTACGATACAACCTTCATTGACACCAAGTTCGATAAGGAAGACTTGAAACGTCGCCAGAACAGCGACCCGACCGTAGCCGTGATCGCCGCCGCCTTGAAGCATTACGAGGAGGAGAAAGAGGCGGCCGCCCGTGCGACGACCGTTCCGCTGGTAGGGGAGTCCCTGTGGAAACACTACGGGAAGTTACAAATGTTGGCCAATAACTTTTAATGAGAGGAGGAATGATTATGTCAAAGGCTTTAGCGACTTATTTTGCCACGGTTAACGATATTCCCGACACAGAGTTCAAGGTAGAGATTCTGGAAGACGGGCCTATCAAGAAAGTATCCGTAAACGGTACCGTTTATGATGTAGATTACAATCTGGGCGGAGATACGATCCACTCGATCATCATGAACCATAAATCTCATGGCGTACAAATATCCAGTGTTGGAGATTCCACCTATGAGGTAAAGAATAAAGGTGATTATTTCCAAGTACAGGTGATTGACGAGTTGAAGAAATTACGCCTGTCGAGAACCAGTTCCAAGACGGTCGGCCGTCAGGTCATACAGGCCCAGATGCCGGGCGTGATCCAGAAGGTATATGTCAAGGTAGGCGATGAGGTCAAGGCGGGAGACCCGCTTTGCGTATTGGTTGCCATGAAGATGGAGAACGAGATTCGTACGCCGATCGATGGGGTGGTGAAAGAGGTGTATGTCAATGAGACGGACAAGGTCTCCGTGGGTGATAAGATGTTGGTTGTAGAGTGAGTTGTCTCGGGGTTATAGTTTTCCCTCGAGAGAATAGGAAAGGAATCGGAGCAGTCCGGTTCCTTTCGCATGTTTGGTAAAATTATCTTAAAAAACATTCCGTCTTTCTATCGTGTTACAGAGTTATTATTTCTACATTTGTAGCGTTTAAACCTAAATCATGAAGTTATGTTGACAGCAATGGTCATTGTGTTCCTTGTCGGTTATTTGATGATCGCATTGGAACATCCTCTAAAGATAAACAAGGCGGGAACGGCTTTGCTTATCGGTACGGTCTTATGGGTTATGTACACGTACGCGGCCCCGTTTTTCATCCCGAGGGCCTCGGCAGAGGAATTCAGCTTGTTCTTGGAATCGTTCCCCTCTTTGGGTTCTTTAACGTTTAAGGAACAATGTACCCGGTTCGTCGTGGAGCATCAGGTTCTGGATAGTATCGGAGAGATCGCCGAGACACTTATATTCCTGATCGGGGCGATGATAACCGTGGAGCTGATCGATGCCCATGGCGGTTTCATGTTTATCACGAATCATATTACCACGAAGAAAAAGAAGAAACTGCTGGCGTTGATCGCCGTGATCACGTTCTTTATGTCGGCCGTGTTGGACAACCTTACCACCTCGATCGTCATGATCATGTTGATCCGTAAGTTGCTCGGGAATTATAAAGAGCGGTGGGTGTTCGGCAGTATCATTATTATAGCGGCGAATAGCGGTGGCGCTTGGTCACCGATCGGCGACGTGACTACGATCATGCTTTGGGTAAGGGGAAATATCTCCACCTCATCCACGATCCCCCATTTGATCCTGCCGAGTATCGTATCGGCGTTGATCCCGGTCTTGATCGCCATGCGTTTCTTGCATGGCAACGTGACGCCCCCTAACGCATTCTCGCAAATGGAGGCGGACAATGAGTTGCTGAAGAAATTGAAGGATAAGGAGAAGTTATCGATCTTGATCATCGGTGTGTTGTGTTTATTGTTCGTGCCTGTATTCAAGACGGTTACTCATCTTCCCCCGTTTATGGGTATCTTGATGGGAGTGGGTATTCTTTGGTTCTATACGGAGATGCTATACGCCCGTAAACCGATCGACGAGGACTTGAAATTGCGCTTGTCCAAGGTGGTTCACCGTATAGACGGGGCGACCTTGTTATTCTTCCTCGGAATCCTTTTGGCGGTGGATGCCTTGCGTTGCAGCGGCGTATTGTCGGATTTCGCTTTCTGGCTGGACGATACGGTAGGCAATGTGTATGCGGTGAACCTGATTATCGGCGCCTTATCGTCTATCGTGGATAATGTTCCGTTGGTAGCGGGTGCTATCGGTATGTACCCGGTGGCTACGGACGCTATGGTGGCTGCGGCGACTGATCCGGCTTATCTGGCGAACTTCATGCAAGACGGCGTGTTCTGGCAGTTCTTGGCTTATTGCGCAGGAGTAGGTGGAAGTATGTTGATCATCGGTTCCGCCGCCGGAGTCGTCGTGATGGGCCTGGAGCGGATCAATTTCATTTGGTACTTGAAGAATATCTCGCTGCTGGCCTTGGCGGGATATTTGTCTGGTGCGGTGGTATATATTCTCCAGAATTTGATATTATAATAAGTGTATGATATTAATTGCGGATAGCGGATCTACAAAGACGGAGTGGTGCCTGGCGGATCAAGGCAGACCGGTGCGTACGGTCGTGACGGCGGGTATCAATCCCTTCTTCCAGACACGGGAGGAGATCGCCGGAGAAATCCGGGATGCCTTATTGCCCGCCTTGAAGGGTGAGCGGATCGATGCCATTTACTTCTATGGCGCCGGTTGCGCCTTCCCGGAGAAGAACCGGATCGTGGAAGAGGCGATTACGCCTTATATCCCGGCTCCCATAGAGGTGTATAGTGACTTGATGGCGGCTGCTCGTGCCTTATGCGGGAGCCGTCCGGGAATCGCCTGTATATTGGGGACGGGATCGAATTCTTGTCTGTATGACGGGACGGAGATAACGGAGCATATCTCTCCCTTGGGATTCATTCTGGGGGATGAGGGTAGTGGCGCCGTGCTCGGGAAGTTATTGGTAGGGGATTGCTTGAAGCGTCAGTTGCCGGCGCCTTTGGTTCGGAAGTTTATGGATCAATATGAGTTGACGCCCGCCTTATTGTTGGAGCGGGTATATAAACAACCTTTCCCGAATCGTTTCTTGGCTACCTTGTCCCGTTTCTTGTTGGAGAATATCACCGAGCAACCGATTTATAATTTGGTCTATACGAGTTTCCGTAGCTTTTTCCTCCGTAACGTGGCGTTATATCCGGGAGCTGATACGTACCCGATTCATTTCGTAGGCTCTATCGCCTATTATTATCAGGAGGTATTGAGAGCGGCGGCCTTATCCTTAGGCTTGAAGGTCGGTACGGTCGTACAGGCTCCCATGAACGGATTGATCCGGTATCATTTTACGAACGAAGAAAAAAATGAATGAGTTATGGCATTTCAAAAGATAACCGAGTCGGAATCGTTGTACGATAATCTGGATCAGATGTCTGTCCGGGAGTTGCTGGAAGGCATCAATAACGAGGACCGGAAAGTGGCGATCGCCGTTGGCCGGGAGATCCCGAAGATCGAGAAGCTGGTAACCCGTATCGTAGAGCGAATGCGGAGAGGCGGTAGGCTCTTCTATATCGGGGCGGGTACGAGTGGTCGCTTGGGCGTCTTGGACGCCTCCGAGATCCCTCCCACGTATGGTATGCCGAATACCTTGGTGATCGGTTTGATCGCCGGCGGCGACCGGGCGCTCCGGAATCCAGTGGAGTCGGCGGAAGACGATCTGGATAAGGCTTGGGAGGAACTTCAACAATATCATATCAATACGAACGATACTTTGGTGGGGATAGCCGCCTCGGGTACGACTCCCTACGTGATCGGCGCCCTGCGTAAGGCACGCTCCGAGGGAATCCTGACGGCCTCTATCTCCTGCAACCCGGACTCTCCGATGGCGGCGGAGGCGGAGATCGCCATCGAGCCGGTAGTAGGTCCGGAGTTCGTCACCGGAAGTACGCGGATGAAGAGCGGTACGGCCCAGAAGATGGTGCTGAATATGATCACGACCTCCACGATGATCAAGCTTGGCCGGGTGAAGGGGAACCGGATGGTGAACATGCAACTGACCAACCAAAAATTGGTGGACCGTGGCACCCGTATGATCATGGAAGAGCTTCGTCTGGATTACGAGCAGAGCAAGAACCTCCTGCTCCTACATGGCTCCGTCCGGGAGGCGATCGATTCTTATCACCGTGAATGGCGGCTGAATCAATAAATAATTCCTATCTTTCGGGGTAAAACCTAAAAGATCGTTGATTATGATGTGGGATTTCATACTAAGACTTTTCGTGGCAGGTATTCTGGGCGCCGTTGTCGGACTAGACCGTGAGTACCGTGCGAAGGAGGCGGGTTACCGGACTCACTTCCTTGTTTCGTTGGGTAGCGCGTTGATCATGGTTGTCTCCCAATATGGCTTCCAAGATGTCATCCTAGAGAATAGCGTAAGTCTCGATCCGAGCCGTGTGGCCGCCCAAGTGGTGAGTGGCATCGGTTTCATCGGGGCGGGTACGATCATCATCCAGAAACAATTCGTGCGGGGATTGACTACCGCCGCCGGTATCTGGGCGACCGCCGGTATCGGTCTGGCCGTCGGCTCAGGCATGTACGGGCTCGGTATCGCCGCCACTTTGTTGACGCTCGCCGGGCTGGAGCTGTTGAGCGTTATTTTTAAAAGCATCGGGATGCGAAGTTCCTTGGTGGTATTCTCTACCTCCGACAAGGAGGCGATCAACCGGATCGCCCGTGTTATCTACGAGAAAGGTTTCCTGTTGGTAAGCTATGACATGAAAAGACTGGGGCATCAGGAGAAGGACGAGTACGTCGTCAGCATCGTGTTGAAAGCCCGTAAAAACACGGAGGAAAGTCCACTGTTGCTATTGATGGAGCAATTTCCGGAGGTTACGGTGGAGAGAATTGAATAGTTATTCTGTATTGGCGGTAAGTTTTCGTATATTCGCGGCTCGAAACTATTTAATAATCGTACGATGAATTTTATTTCTAAGCTATTCAAGAAGAACGTATCTGAGGCGGAAGAGGCCGGCAAAGGTTCCGTGGAGGAGTTCGTATCTTTAATCCGTGTATATTATCAAGCCGTTATGGCCGTGAACTTAGGTATCACCAACTTGAACATGCTCGCCGATATGGCTTTGTTCAAACGCATGTTGAAGATACCGACCCAGAATAACAAATTGGGTGTCGCCGAGAAATCCCGTGTGCGCAAGGTGTTGATGGAGGATTACGGCCTAAGCGAGGCTTTCTTCAAGGAGATCGATAGCTCGGTGAAGAAGAACTGCAAGAACCAGAACGATATCAAGACGTATTTCTTCATGTTCCAAGGTTTCTGCAATGACTTGTTCAACTTGCTTGGTAATCTGATGCAGTGGAAGTTCCGCTTCTCCATGCTGGTGAAGAAGTTGCTGTATAATATGACGACGAAGACGGTTCACGATATCTTGACCAAGTCCGAGTGGAAGGATATCAGCGTGCAGAAGGCCGCGTGGAGCGTGCGTAAGTATGCCGAGAAACTAGGCTACTCCGAGCAATGGATCACGGACTTCGTGTATAACGTCGTGCTTCTGGCGAAAGAGGACCAGAAGAAGGAACTCAAAAAGAACAAGGAAGCATGACCACCGAGCTGCATCCGCTAGGTTTCTTCCTCCCGGAGAATACGAGATTGCTGATGCTGGGAAGTTTCCCGCCTCCAAAAGCTCGTTGGAGCATGGATTTTTATTACCCGAATATCCAGAATGATATGTGGCGCATCCTTGGCTTGATTTTCTATGGGAACAAGGATGCGTTCCTGCGAGACAAGAAGGCGTTCAGCGAGGAGAAGGCGAAGGCTTTCTGCCGGGAAAAGGGGATCGGGATCGGTGATACCGCCATGGAGGTGATCCGCTTGAAAGCGAACGCCTCCGATAAGTTCCTTGAGGTGGTACGGCCGATCGATCCGGAGAAGGTCTTGTCCCAGATACCGGAATGCGTGGCGATCGTGGTAACCGGACAGAAAGCGATGGATACCCTCCTCTCCGTATTGCCCGGCACGGAGGAGCCGAAAGTGGGCTTCTCGTCGGAATTTTCTTGTATGGGAAGGACGATGAGGCTGTTCCGCATGCCCTCATCCTCTAGAGCTTATCCGAGGCCGTTGGAGGAGAAGGCCGCCGTTTACCGGGGGATGTTTGAGACGTTGGGGATGGTGTGAGGCAAGTCTGCCATACAGCATTCCTCGTTTACGCCCCACCTCTTCAAGGAGTGCGGTAAGCTCGGAAACGTCCTATCTGAATGATGTCCAATTATCTCTTTCGCGTATATACATATTTTAAGTACTTGATGCGACATTAGAACAGGAGAAACGCTGCGATATTTGCGACGTTATTCAGTTTAAAACGTCCGATTATGGAGTTTAATGCACGAACTTATTTTCAGTAAGGTACAGTTGTAGCATCTTATCGCCGTAAGATGTATGATCTTACTGTTGTAGGATGTATGATATTACCGTTGTAAGATGTATCATCTTTCACGGATACTTGACATCTCCTTGTCTTGCGTCTTTTAGCAAAGTGACAGTTTGTAAATTTAAGTCATGGAGAATCGATTCTTTCGGGTAAAGGTAAGGTATGCTCCCGAAAACGAAAGAAAAAAACGACAATCGATTGGTTGATAGGCTAATGTTGAATAACGGCCTTTTATTCTAGCGGAATTTATTCATCGTATTTCATGTTTTGGGGGCAGGAAGGGAAGAAAAACGGTGCTACAATAGGGTTATAACAGGGTAAGAATGCCCATTCGCGACTACTCATAACCCTATTCTTGACTACTTACGATGCCCAACGGCAGTATCGGCGTTGCCTAATACGACTAGTTACGCAGGCTTCCGGCACCTATTGTGTGTGGAAAACGCTGTATTTTAACAAAAAGGGGTGCTTATTGCTACTGCTTTCTCGCTATTTCGCTAGGTTTGGAAAATAGGTGTGTCAAGGTAAATGCTCTATGGAAATCAAAAAGATGGCCGGAGAGCGGTTTGGTTGACGGAAGGATATTTGCAGGGCGAGTACCGTGTAAGATAAAAAGAGAGGAGACGGAACGATAAACGCTCCGCCCCTCTTATATAACAAGAATGAATGAATTATTGGGATAATCTCATCATAAAATATTGCTAGTGAGATACATCTTCTTCATTTATCCGATCAGAGATACTCAATGTCACGGAGAACATTGAGTATCGTGATATTCATTTTTAGATCAATTATTTACGTAAAATCCAATATGCCCAGTTGCGCCGCTAAAAGTTATGACAGATCCTACTTGAACTGTAGATCCATTACAAGAGACTCTATATCCCTTATCTATGGAAACAACTTTATACTTTCCATGTTCAACAAAGTAAACCCATGGACCTCCACTATAAAAACCACTGGTGATAGTATATTCCATGAAATTTTGATCTTCAATAACCATTGATATATGGGCGTCCTGATTTTGAGCTGTAACGTACATTTTTGAATACCCTTCTCTTTCTGCGGCATAGGAAGGTGATGGACCATTTACGTCAGCATTGATATTAATAACAGTTGTTGTTAATAGTGCAATATAGAATGAATAATACTTTCTTCATGATATATTTTCTTTATTTTCTTGTTTTAAAATTCCAGAACCAAGCCTCTCCCCAATCACCTGCGCCGGGTTTCGGAGCCGCTAGTTTAAGATGCTCACCATCCGCTTCCAAGATGTGATATTCATATTGAGGAGCGAAGGTATCATCAGTGTCTCCCATTTTCACCAGTCCTAATAAAGGAATGGTTCCGGTGAACGTTAATGTACCTTGATCCCAACCTTCTTTGGCTACAGCGGATAAGTCCCATGCGATTGTTCCGGATTGACCGCGGCTGGTTTCTACTTTCTTGCCAGCCAAGGTAAAAGTCATCCAACCTTCTAACCCATCTTTGGCATATCCTTTCTCAGTACATTGTTGGTCGATGTCTGTGGCTTGAACTTGCCACCATTCCGGACCTGTGCTTTCCATATAAGCACCATTTCCCCAAAGGCCGTTGCTGGCATCTGTATCCCAAACCCAAGTTACAGAATTATACTCCGGTCCGAATAATCCTTCATAAATAGAAGGCACATCCACATACTCGGAGATCGTCACATCGTTAGAGAAAGAGGTGATGGAGCCGTCTTGGTTCATAGCCCGGACGGTCAAGCTCGTGAGGGGAGGAGTGCCAATGATGGAACCCTCGGTTCCGGTGGCTAGGATGGCCCCGTCTTGATCCAATACCTGTACCGTCAGTGTGGGATTGGTGGAGAAGGTGAACTTGTTTTGTCCGGCCGTCGTTTGCGTAAGCGCTACACGGGCTTGCAGATCCGCCTCGGTTAAGTTGGCGGATATGCCCGGATCACTTTCTGTGATTGGGTCGCAGGAAACCATCATTCCTGCGATCAATGCCATTACTATATAATATATATTCTTTATCATGATTGTATATTCTGAATTAAAAAGTTATTAATTAGCCCAGCCATTGTACTCGGCGTCCGCTCCCCAACCTTCGTTCTGCTGGAGTTCACTGGAGAGTGAGATCTGGCTCTCAGGTATCTTCATGAAACCGGCGGAGGTGTTGTAGCGGGAGGCGTAACCACCATTTTGCGCCTTGTTCGTGGCAGGATTACCAGCGATGTAGATAGGCGTACCTATCTGTTTCTGCAAGGCAGCGGCGGCAATGTGCCAGCGGCGGATGTCGTTCCAACGGGTACCCTCCAAAGCTAATTCCCAACGGCGCTCGTTTTGCAGAGCTTGGAGCGAGTAGCCGATAGCCGGAAGGCCGGCACGCTCCCGCACCTTATTCATACCGGTGGCATCTCCCTTGAGCTCGGATTGCATCAAGAGAACGTCAGCGAAGCGGATCAATACCAAGTCGTGGATGTTGTCCAAGGCTTGGTTATTCGCGCCTTGCGTCCAGCCATCGATTCCGTACATCTCGTTCTCGAAGGTCTTGAAGTAGCCACTCTCGTCATTGGATGTCTTGCATGCGACAGGAGACCATTTCATGGCATAGTAGTCCGTTTCCTGTACGAAGTCCGCCCAACCGCCTTTGTTATAAGCGGGTAATTTGTCCGTACGATATACGGAAGCGTCGCGACGCATGTCATTTGGTTCTGCGCTTGCCCAATCGTTCACGAAATTCGGTGCTACAGGCCCGGCTCCCCAACCTTGTCCGAAGGGGAAGGTATTTGCTACGTCTTGATCTCCGCGAAGACCGAAATGAAGCGCGTAACCATTGGCGAAAGCGATGGTAGTATTCCAACTGGCCAGCTTATTGAACTTGATGGCGAACATAGATTCCGGGTTGACGGCGTTATCATCCTCTACCCATTTCAATCCTTTTCCGGCGGTGTATTCGAAATCGTTCACCGTGCAACGGTTCGTGTAAGCCCAAAGGCTACGGAAGTCGGATGCTAAGGAATATCCGGAATTGTTCACGCAATCATCGATATAAGAGATCACTTGATCCTTCGTTAGGGTAGAGCCGTCGGCCAAGGTGACGGAGGTCAGCGGGTTGTAAGTGGCGCTGGTCAAGGCGGCTATATCTTCGCCATTCCCGTACATGCCGGTGTAGAACAACCAAGCACGGCCTAACATGGCCTCGGCGGTGTACTTGTCGACGTGTCCTGCCTCAAGGGATGACGTACCTCCACGCCATGCGGGCATGATGTCGGCGGCTGTCTTAAGGTCTAGCAAGATCTGTCCCCAGATCTCGGCGGGGCTTGCCTGTGGCACATCGCTTGTCTGGGATGTAGTGATTAGGGGTACACGATTGTACATCGAGGCTAGCTCGTAGTAGAAATAGGCACGCATGAAGAGAGCCTCGCCCATCAATTGGTTACGTGCTTCCGTGGAAGGAAAGTCCGGACAGTTATCCAAGGTCTCTATGGCGCTGTTGGCACGGAATACGCCGGCATAACGGTCTTTCCAGAACTGGCGGGTCATGTCGGACTGATAGTTGCAGAGCAGGTCCATGGCCTGCATCAGCTTGTCGTTCGAGCCGCCCCCGCCTAGCGCGTCATCGCTGGCTAGTTGGGCGTAATAAAGGAACGATCTCTCGGGGTTGGCGCAAACGGATGCCATGCTGGCGTAAACGCCTGCTATCATTTGCTGGGCATCGTCGTACGACTCCGGGAATGTAGCGGTTGTCTTCTCTGTGTAATTGGTCGTGTCGAGCATGTCCTCACAACTGGAGAAGGCTACGGCAGCGCCCATACATATTGCATATATTAACTTTTTCATGTTGCTTTTCTCTTAAAATTTAATGTTAACACCTACCATATAAGTTCTGGGTGAAGGATAAGAACCTAAGTCGATACCTCTTGCCCAAGGATTGTCCTCGCGATAACTATCGTTCGTACCGATTTCGGGGTCCATACCCTTGTATCCCGTGAAGGTGAAGAGGTTCTGGGCGCTTACGTACAGACGTAATTGCGGCAGTGGGCAGTTCTTCCATAGGTTCTTGAAGTCGTAGCCCAAAGTAACGTTCTGGATGCGGAAATAGCTGGCGTCTTCCACGAAGATATCGGATATCTGTTGGAAGTTGACACCTGTGTTACCCGGAACCAGACGAGGATAACGATTGGAGGTTCCCTCACCGTGCCAGTACTCAAATACCTCGGAGGTGTAATTCTCCACGTTGCCGTCGGTAAACTTACGATAAGAGCGCATATTTTGTTGTCCGAAGGCCCCATAGGTGGTTACCGCTAAATCGAATCCTTTGTAACCAACGTTGAAGCTTAGACCCATCGTGATATCCGGGTGCGGGTTGCCGACTTCGGTCTTGTCGTCCTCGTTGATCACGCCGTCGCCATTCACGTCTACGAATTTCAAGTCGCCCGGTTGGATGGAGCTACCTTGCAGGGAGTTGGCTGCGTTGCCTTTACAGTTCTTATCCAGATAAGCCTGCACGTCGGCGGCGTTTTGCATGACACCTTCCGTTTTATAGGCCCAGAAATAACCGATCGGGTGTCCTACTTCCATACGGGATACAGGACGTGTGTTCTCGGCCAGTACCTTGTCCGGACCTAGGATGTAACCGTCTTTGTTGTTGATCTGCGTAACCTCGTTCTTGTTATGGGCAAGGTTTAGGTTCACGCCATACGTCCAGTCGCCCTTCTGGTCGTTCCAGCCTAAGCCGATCTCGACACCTTTATTTTCCACGGTACCGCCGTTGATATAGGGAGCGTTCGTTCCGTAAGAGTCTAGGATCGGGGCAACGATCAACAGGTCCTTGGTTTTCTTGTTGTACCAATCGAAGTTCAAACTCAATCGGCCGCTTAGGAAACGGGCATCTAGACCAAGATCTAGCTGCTCGGAAGTCTCCCATGTCACGTCCTCGTTCGGCATGATGCTGGCATAACCGCCTTGCGTGGCCGTACCCTTGTTGTTGCCGAAGGAATATTGTCCGAGGTGGTCGAACGCTACGGTCGAGAAATATTGGAAGTTATCGATATTACAGTTACCGTTCTGACCCCAGCTGGCACGGATCTTCAAGAAGTCCATCCAGTCGTGCGTGTTTTCCATGAAATCTTCATTGCTCACGACCCAACCAGCCGATACGGAAGGGAACGTACCCCAGCGTTTACCACGGGCGAAGTTCGAGGAACCATCCGTACGTAAGATCACGCTAGCCATGTATTTCTCGTTGAAGTTATAGTTGATACGTCCGAAGAATGACGCTAAGGCGTTATCCCCTGTCGGATATCCTTTGGCTGAGGTCGGTTGCGAAGCCATGCTATTGCTGATATAAGCCCGGTCCCAGTCGGAGAACAGAAGGTCGTTCGCCGTTGCCTCCAGATACTCGCCCATACCGAAACCGCTCTTCTTGAAGGATTGACCGACTAATACATCGAAGTTGTGTTTCTCGATGTTGAAGGTGTAGCTAAGCGTATTCTCGATCTGCCAGTCCCAACCAGTCGTCATGTTCTGGGTAACCTCATTGGTTAGTTTTTGATCGGTAGAGGTTAGTTTATAAGCCGGACTGTAGCCACGGTAAGAACTGGAGTTCTGTTTGTAGCTGACCTGTCCTTTATAGACGAGTCCCTTGATTGGTTGTACCTTCAAGTAGCCAACCATAGTTAATCCGTAGTTTTTGCTCTTGTTGTTTCCACGGGAGGAGTTGACCATTGCGGCGATCGGGTTACTCGTATAAGAGTTGTAGTTGAACCAACCGGCCTTGTTCAAGTCGTCATACATATAGTAATCCCCGTTCTCGTTATAGATAGGAACCAGCGGGTTGGCACGTAACATCCAAGAGATGTCGTTACCGTATTGATTACCCTCGGAGATACCGGAAGATTCATTATGATTATAGTACAGGTTCTCGCCGAATGTGATGATATCCAAGTCACCCTCTTTCCACAAAATATGTTCAGAGTTCATGCGAACCGTGAAACGTTGGTAGTCGGAAGCGACCGGCTTGCCTAGCGTACCTTCCTGTTTCGTGTAGGATACACCCGTGGAGAATTTGGAGCGTTCCGTACCACCGGCCAAGTTCAGGGAGTGGCTGGTAGTGATGGCGTTCTTGTTGCGGATTGCGTCAAGCCAGTTGGTACCCTCATCCTCGCCGCTCATGTAACGGTTGTACTGTTCTTGTGACATGTAATTCGTCCACGTGTAAGGTTGGTTACCCGTGTTGAAGTTCAGTTGGTCCATGACTGCCATGTATTCCTTTGCATTCAGCAAGTCCGGCATCTTATATACGTTCTGGAAACCTACATAGCCGTCGTAACTAACCTGTAATTTACCCTGTTTGCCCTGCTTTGTCGTGATCAATACAACACCGTTGGCCGCACGTGAACCGTAGATCGCGGCGGAAGCGGCATCTTTCAATACGTCCAAGCTCTCGATATCGGCGGGACTTAAGGAATTGATGTCGCCTTCGACGCCATCAATAATGTATAGCGGAGTCGTGCTGCCGTTTGTTCCGGCACCACGAATGTTGATATCGAAACTCTTACCCGGCTGGCCGGAGTTCGCTACGATATTGACGCCCGGGCTTTGGCTCTGCAAGGCACCTAGCGGGTTTGTCGTGTTTAATTTTTGGATATTCTCTCCCTTTACTTGAAGGGTAGCACCTGTCACCAACTTTTTCTTTTGTACACCATAACCTACTACCACTACCTCGTCCAAGCTCTGTGAGTCCTCTTTCAAGGTGATCTGTAAGTCGGATGTTTGGGCGGTTACGGGAATCTCTTGGGTCATATAACCGATGTAGGAGATCTCTATGATAGAGCCGGGGGCGGCCTCTAAGCTGAACTTACCATCCAAATCGGTTATCACTCCGTTTGTCGTTCCCTTTACGATAACATTGGCACCGATGACTTCCATTCCTGTTGCGTCTTTCACGGTACCAGTGATTCTTTTTGTTTGTTGCATGACTTCCATCGAAGTACTAGGGGCGGCTAACATTTGTGGTATGCCACCTAGCTGGAAGGCCATACATGCGCCTAAAAACAGCGTCGTTTTCTTAATTGTTGAATTCATTATTTTTTACATTAAATCATATAAGGCTAAACTAAAATTCATTTACTCAATAGGGTCATTAGCGGTTAACTGCTAAAAACATTAGATTTTCGGTCCTTCCTCATAGGCAATTGTTTTTTGTTGTTAATATGTATTGTTAATTTCTGTCGCAAAATTACGTCGGATCCCAAGTGCGTTCAAATACTATTTTATCCAAGAATAATACTTTTTTGCCGGAGTGTATTTTTAACACATCGATGGGGTAGCCGTAGGCATGAAAGCCTTTGTGACTGGTCGCAAAGATAGATGTGTGAAGGAAAAGAGAAGGGGGGATTTTGTATAGAAATAGGGGGGGATATGTATTTATCCCTGTTAAAAAGGTCTCTTATACAATGATTTTTGTCTTTTTGTAGTTATCCCGGAACTCTTTGGGAGAGCAGTTTTTCTTTTTCTTAAAGATACGGTTGAAGTTCGAGAGGTTATTGAAGCCGCAGTCATAACAAATCTCCGCGATGGATCGTTGCGTGTCCACCAGCATGCGGGCGGCGTAACCGATACGGATATCGGTGATATAGTCGGAGAGGGTCTTCCCGGTCCTCAACTTGAAGAAACGGCTGAAAGCGGAAGGGGCCATACCTACGAGTTCCGCCAGTTGGTTTAGGCGGATATCCTGTTGGTATCGTTCGTTAATGTAATTTTGTACTTTCTGGATACGACGGCTCTCGGAATGGATATCTGTTATTTTAGCGAATGAGGAGCTGGCCAATACTTTGTAGTTCTCCTCGACAGAAAGCTCATATAAGATGGTTAAGAAGTTGATGACCGCATAAAAGCTTTGCTCCTCGGAAACCAGCTTTTCCAGTAAATGGTAAACCTTCAGGATGGAAGACATCGGGAAACTGATGCCGCATTGGGCTTTCTCCAACATTTTCCGGATACTGTTGAATTGGTTTTTCTCCAATAGATTCTTCCCGAAGAGATTGGGAGAGAACTGGATCGTGATCTCATGGATCAGAGGCGATTTACATGCGTTCTGCTCCCAGACATGCTCCAGTTCTTTCCCGGTTATCAATACTAACTCGTATTCTCCGATCACTTCCGCAGAGTCACCGACCACACGCCTTACCCCCGGAGCGTGCTCAATGAAATTGAGCTCGTACTCCGAGTGGCAATGGATCGGATAGGTAAATTCTGTCTTACGCCGGTCTACGATGTAAAAGCAGTCCTTTTCCGATAGTGGGGTTATCTCGCGGATAATGTCCATTCTCTGTTGACAATTTAGTTAGTGAGCCTCGGTCAGCTCTATGACCTTGCTATGGGCATGAGCCGTAGAGAACACGTTCATTCCTATTTTCATCAAGAAATCTCCGCTGAAGGTACCTCCGTCGGTAACCAAGGTCGATTTCTGGCCCGGCATGAGGTTTATCTCTTGTACCTTATATTTCTTATTCGGGTCCAATCCTTGTAGCTTTACGGGGAAAGTCTTTTCTCCGAAGCGAGGGTGGATATCATAAGCGAATAGGACGGATTTGCTTTTTGCCTTATCCACGTACATCACGGATGAATGGTTGGTATCGTAAGGGGAGACTAGACGGTACAGATCGCCGTCGAGGATCGTGCCCTTTAGACGTTTGTAGTTGGCAACTGCTTCTTGGCAGTATTTCATCTCGTCATCGTTCATTTCCTTCAAGCTGATATCGAAGCCCATCTTACACATCATGGCCACGTCGGTACGGAACTTGATGGAGGTATTCTTGTTCCAGCTAGTCACGTGGGCGCACATTGCCTTTGCCGGGAAGAACTGGGAGAATCCCCATTGGATATACAAACGCTCGATCGGATCGGTGTTGTCGCTGCACCAGAATTCCGTGAAATATTTCAATGCCTCGTAATCACAGCGGGCACCCCCACCGGAGCAAAGCATGATCGGTAGGTGAGGGTATTTCTCGGCTACCCGTTTGAATACGTTATAGACACCTCGTACATGGTCGATATACAATTGATTCTGTTTCTCTTTAAGATAGGGGGAATAGACATTGGTAATCGGGCTGTTGCAATCCCATTTGAAGAAAGCCAGATCCGGATTCTCGATCATGATATTATCCACCACGCTGAATACATAATCCTGTACTTTCGGATTGCTTAAGTCTAAGACAAGTTGATTGCGATAGTAATAGGTCTCACGATTCGGTAGATGGATCGCCCAGTCCGGGTGTTTCTCGAAAAGTTCGCTCTTGGGGTTTACCATCTCCGGCTCGATCCAGATACCGAATTTCACGCCGGCATCTTTAGCGACCTGCACCAGATGAGGAATGCCGTTTGGCAACTTATCGTGTGTAACCTCCCAATCGCCCAATCCGGCCTTATCGTTTTGACGAGGGTATTTATTAGCGAACCAACCATCATCCAGCAAAAACATATCTACACCTAGATGCTTGGCTTCTTTCATTAGTTCCTCCAATTTCTTCTCGTTGAAATTGAAACCAGTCGATTCCCAGTTGTTCAGTAGGGTAAGTCGATCGCCTTTACCATCCTTGATCTGGTAATTACGTGCCCAATCATGGATATCACGACTGGCTTTTCCGGTTCCTTGATTACTCAACGTAAAGATAAACTCAGGAGTGACGAACCATTCGTTCGGTTTCAATTCATAGGCGGACGCATAGGGATTGATGCCGGAGATGACACGAAGGTTACCGGCGTTATCCACCTCGAACGTAAAGCGGTAGTTTCCAGTCCAACCGATCGTTCCCATTAAAACATCTCCTGTATTCTCGCTGGCCGGGGCACCTAACCCAATCTCAAAAAACGGGTAAGCGTGCATGGCGGCACGGGAGCCTAGTTTCGTATCGATAATCTTTTTCCCGAATTTCAAGTCTTGGCTGCTCATCTGTACTTCTTTGGCCCAGTCACCGCTAAACTCGGTCAATACATAGCGAGGACTCTCGAAATAAAGCATATTGGAAGCGTATTGGGTAATCGTGACCGGTTTTTTCTCCATATGACGAATCTCAGTCCAAGCCTTGATCACGTTTTCTTTAGCGAAGGTTACATAATGTAATTTAGCCTCCACTGGGTATACATCGTCTTTCAGGGAGATAATTGTCTCCGTAACGTTATTGTCTAGTTTCTTAGATTCGCTGGAAACATACTTGAATATGCTAGTCATGTTTCCGTCGTTATGCTGGATGGCGAAAGCTGGTTCGAAATAATCTTCCGCTCCTGAGCAAGGATATACTTCCCATCCACGGGTTGATACGCTGCCATCCGTTCCGGCTTGGATATTCCATGAGAGGTTCTCAAATTCGGATTCGTTTACTAATTTATTCCCTAGATAAGTTTGGTAGAGCCGTCCATTGGGGGCTACTTGTAAAATCAAGTCCGTCTCATTGGTTGAGATTAAGATCATCTTTTGATCGGCGGCTTTTACGAATGGCAAACAAAAACACAAAAGGATAACTGTAAGTAATAGATTTTTCATGGTAAATTATTTGAATGTGTAAATAGTAGAGACGTAGCGTGCCACGCCTCTACTAGAATACATATTGTAATTAATTCTGCTCTTTCAGGATCACGTCGTGAGCGCCACCCTCAACGATACTCGTAGAGGAGACAAGCGTGATCTTGGCATGCTGCTGCAACTCTTGGATAGAGATGGAACCACAGCTACACATCGTAGCGATCATCTTACCCAATGTTACGTTTAAATTATCTTTCAATTTTCCGGCATACGGTACATAGCTGTCCACGCCTTCCTCGAATTTCAAGGATTCGTTCCCACCCATGTCATAGCGCTGCCAGTTCTTCGCACGGTTAGAGCCCTCACCCCAATACTCCTTCACGAAGTTGTTTCCGATTTTCATCTTCTTCGTAGGCGACTCGTCGAAGCGGGCGAAATAACGGCCCATCATCAAGAAATCGGCACCCATAGCCAACGCCAATACCATATGGTAATCGTGTACCAGACCACCATCGCTACAGATAGGGATATAAACGCCGTGTCTTTTGAAATACTCGTCACGAGCTTTCGCTACGTCGATCAAGGCGGTAGCCTGTCCGCGACCGATACCTTTCTGCTCACGGGTGATACAGATGGAACCACCACCGATACCTACCTTGATGAAATCCGCTCCGGCGTCAGCCAAGTAGTTGAAACCATCTTGGTCAACCACGTTTCCGGCACCAACCAGTACCTTGTCTCCGTAGGTATCCTTGATCCAGTGCAAGGTCTCGTACTGCCATTCGGAATAGCCGTCGGAAGAGTCGATACACAATACGTCAACGCCAGCCTCTACCAATGCCGGAACACGTTCCTTATAGTCGCGGGTGTTGATACCGGCACCTACTAATAATTTCTTATCACCGCCGGATAACTCTTTCGGGTTCTCACGGTGGCTATCGTAGTCCTTGCGGAATACGAAGTATTGAAGCTTCTGATCCTTGTCGATGATTGGCAATGTATTCAACTTATGATCCCAGATAATCTGGTTCGCCTCTTTCAAGGTCATGCCTAGCTCGCCAACGATTAGTTTAGCGAACGGGGTCATGAAATCTTTCACCTTCATGTCGATCGGGTCTTTGCCTTCACGGTAATCGCGACTGGTTACCATACCTAGCAATTTGCCGTTAGGCGTACCATCATCTGTCACACCAATCGTAGAATGTTCTGTCCGGCGGACTAGCTCAAGCACGTCGGCCAAGGTATTCTCGGGCGTAAGGTTAGAGTCGCTGATAACAAATCCGGCCTTGAATTTCTTTACTTTGCGAACCATATCCGCTTGGCTCTCGATCGGTTGCGAGCCGAAGATGAAGGAAAGTCCTCCGTTGCGAGCCAACTCGATTGCCAGTTTAGGGCCGGAAACCGATTGCATGATCGCTGAAACGAAAGGAATATTTAATTCAATAGCGGATTTCTCGCCAGACTTGAATTTCACAAGCGGCGTTTTCAATGAAACGTTTGCGGGAATACATTCTTTGGTGGTTAAACCGGGAATAAGTAAATACTCACCAAATGTTCTCGATACATCGTTTAAGTAGATTGCCATAAGATTTTATATTTACAGGATGAGTTTTTTTAATTGTGCAAAAGTAGCGATTTCTGTTCATATATGAATCACATGTTTACATGAAATGTTCGAAATATGCGTCCCGCAACATTTATAGTTATGGATTTGTTATTAATGTAGATTTAAAAAGGAGGAAAATATGAGAGTTGTAGTTGATAAGGCTCAATCCAGAGGGTATGCGAATCACGGTTGGTTGAAAACACATCACACGTTTAGCTTTGCTAATTATTACAATCCGGAAAGGGTTCATTTCGGGATGCTACGTGTATTGAATGATGATTCCGTGGCGCCGGGTGAGGGATTCGATATGCATCCACATAAGAATATGGAGGTTATCTCCATCCCGTTAAAGGGATATTTACGCCATGGGGATAGCATAAAGAATAGCGAGGTGATTACGCCGGGAGATATTCAGGTGATGAGCGCCGGTACCGGTATCGTGCATAGTGAGTTCAACGACAGCGGTAATGAACAATTGGAGTTCTTGCAAATATGGGTATTTCCCCGTGAGGAGAATACCAAGCCTCATTATGCCAGTTATGACGTGCGTCCGGTTACTTCGGAAAAGAATAAGTTGTCCTTGATCATCGCTCCGGATGGTAGCGCTCCTGCGTCGATCAACCAAGACGCTTGGTTCTCTTTAGGAAACCTAGATGCCGGTCAAGTAAAAGAGTACAAGCTACATAGTAAAAATAATGGAGTTTATTTATTCGTGATCGACGGAGAGGTGGAGGTAAGTAATACGATCCTGTCTAAGCGTGACGGGGCCGGATTCTGGGAAACCGATAGCATTACGATAGAAGTCTTGAAGCACGCAAAAGTTCTTTTGATAGAAATTCCGATGATGAAATAAATGTTGATAGGTTAGTGCTGGCGGGTATCTTAATAGTTGATGTAACAAAGCTATTAGGGTACCCGCTCTTTCCTTGTTAATGTTTTATCGGTTTATCCGTGAAGTAATCGATCATCTTTAAGATCGCCCGGCTACAAGCTGGACAGAATGGAGCGTAATCACGCATCATACAGTGATCCATCGGGCGATAAATGCCTTTAGCGATGTAACCGCCTCCCTCGAATACGCCTGCCTTATCCTTATGGGCGTCATCTAATGGGGTAGGTATCGGTGTATTAGTCGGTAGAAGATCTTTCCATTTAGCATCGAAGTTAACCAAGGTCGTGATGTTCGGTTCCCAAGGCTCGTACTTCAAATTATAAAAATCTTGATAAGCGACCTCGGAACTGAAATATTCATCTGCTAGACCAGCGAAACTATGTCCGAACTCGTGAACGAATACGACCGGGGTACGTGGGTTATCGGCGGTTCCCATGGCATAAAAATTATACATACCGCCACCACCGTAAGCGTCCGTGTTTACCAAGATGAAGATTGCGTCGCAAGGAGCGTTCCATACGGCGTCACGTATAGACTTCATATCCGGGGTGGTTAAATAGCGATCTACACCGAATGTATAATAACCGGAATTCAATGCGGTATTCTTGAATATACCTTTACCGGATACATCTGTTCCCGATTCTTCCGAAACGGCATCTACCGCCCAAATATTGAAATCTTCCCGGCGAGTGTCATAAGGCGGGGTTTTAAACAATGCCTCCGTAAAACGTTTGGCATCAGCTACGAATTTCTCTTGCTCATCCGCCGTATAACCTTCCGCCAAAAATACGAGGTCTACTTTCCCGGAGGAATCCCCGTTATATTGGATTTTTGTGATCCGGTTTTCCTTGAGTTTTCCCCGGTCAATAAAAATACTGGCCGGATCAATCTCTTGTTTCAATAAAAGATGGAACTGCATGTCGGCCTTGTCTCTTGCCGTAATCTCAATGATGACAGGAGCTTTCGGATAGGGGATAGAGATGCTATTTGTCCAAGATTGTGTCTCGGTCTTCGCTTGCTCCGTACTTCTCCATTCTTCGAATAACGTATTGAATCCTCGTGAGTAGATCAACTCTTTACCGGCTTTATCATATACATTAATATAATACCCTCCATAACCAAACGGATCGATCAAGTTTTTGACCGGCCCTGCCCAGACGGGTTCTTCCCGGAGTTGTTGTATAGCGGCGGCTTGGAAATCCCAATTCCCGCTCAATGCGAAATCAATCCGGAGACTTTTCTTCGTGAAGTGTTTTTCAAAATTAGTTTGTGCCAGACAAGTGAAACTGAAAAGAATGGCGAATAATAATAATAAGGTTATTCTTGCTCTCATAGATCTATAATATTTATCATGTGTCAACTTTATGACGCAAATGTATATTATTTTTTTATAGATTTGCCACGATTAGTGTATTATACTCGTTTATAAATAAATTAGACCTATGTTTAGAGAGATCAGACGAAAAGACCGGATTTTGGATAATGAGTTGGCAATTCGTTTATTGGAGGAGGCGGAATATGGTTTTTTGGCCATGTCGGGGATAAATGGGTATGGGTATGGAATCCCGATCAATTATGTAAAGGAAGGGGATTCTATTTATTTCCATTGCGCTCCGGAAGGGTATAAGCTGGAATGTCTACGAGAAAACCCGAAAGTGAGTTTCACGGTAGTTGGCGCTACACAAATCGTTCCGGGAAAATTCACGACAGGTTACGAGAGCACTATCGCTTTTGGAGAGATACATTTGGATTTGCCGGAAGAAGAGCGTCGGTATGCCTTGCGGCTACTCGTGAATAAATATTCATCGGCGTTTAAGGAGATCGGCGAAAAGTATATTGAGAAATCTTTTTACCGGACTAATATCTTACGTCTAGATATCTCGCATATCTCGGGAAAGTGTAAACGATTGTCTCAATAGTATAAGAAAGGGGGCCTAGCCCCCTTTCTTGCAATATATCAATGATGGCTTAAATAATTAGAGACTCCTGCGTTTGTCGCTTTCATGGCGTCTTTTCCTTTGGACCAATTTGCCGGGCAAACCTCGCCATATTCTTCGAAGTGCTGTAAGGCATCGACCATACGGAGAGCCTCGTCTACGTTACGGCCTAATGGTAAATCGTTGATTACATAATGACGGATCAAGCCCTCTTTGTCAATCAGGAACAGACCCCGGTAAGCGACCGGATTTCCTCTGGAGATAAGTTCTCCACTTTCGTTTGTAATATAATCAGCGGCTAATACGCCAAAGTTTTCAGAGATGGTTTTGGAAAAATCGGATACGAGTGGATAAGTCACCCCATGGATACCTCCTTTATTCTTATCTTGGTTTAACCATGCGAAATGAGAAAATTGAGAATCGACGGAGCAACCAACCACCGCTACGTTACGTCTTTCGAATTCCTGTAACTTTTGTTGGAAGGCATGTAATTCTGTCGGGCAAACGAATGTAAAGTCCATCGGATAGAAAAACATGACTACATACTTCTTGCCTACATATTGTTCCAAAGAGAAATCCTCGATGATCTCATTGCCATTCACTACTGCCGGAGCGTGGAATTCCGGTGCCTTTTTACCTATTAATGCTTTCATATTATAATTAATTTGTTTGTTAAGTAACAAGCGTAAGTGAAGGTTTGTTGTTGCTTTTTTAGTAAAGAGACTGATTTTCTTGTGAAATAGACCTAAAGTTTATGCTTTAAAATTTCTCTGATTTTCAAAGATTTTATTTCTTTGTAACTTATTGATGTTAATAAAGAAAGTATATGGAGGTTTCCGAGGTAAAACAGCGTTTGCTGACAGATTTTTTTACATATTATCCCATGGGAGGTGCTCTGTATGATAAAAACGGTGCGCTAATTGATATAAATAAGTCCTTAAACGAGAAATTTCCTTTTACAAATGAAGCGGACTTCTTATTAAATAATCTTTTTCGTACAGATTTGTTGACCGATCTTCAAAAACAATATCTGCGTGGGGGAAGCGTGGTTTCCGGTTCTTTGCCTGTACCGTATTCTATCATCCCCTCAATGAAAGAGAATAGAGAGATTCTTGGATATACCTTATTATTAACGGGTAATCCGGCGGTCGGGCAGGAGGCAGCCGGTTATGACCGGGAATTGAAGGAATTGACGGACATGTCGCAAAAGATGGCGGAAGCGGTTCCTGATACGATCCTTTTGGTAAACAAGCAATTGATCGTAGAGCGGATTATCGCTTATGCTGTGGAGACTTGTATAACGCCGGAGTCGATCAATCGGCGTATCGATGATCTTCCGGGTTTCATTTATCCGGATGAGACTAAGCGTCGTGTGGCCACGATCGTGCAAAGTTGCTTGAATAAGTCGGAGATCATGAATTTAGATTTATCGATTCCGGGACATAACGCTCCGGTCGTTTATTTTAAACTACGGTTGGTACCTGTACATGACCGGTATGTGATTATTTATATACGGAATGTGTCGGAGCTCGTTGAGCAGGAGAAAGCGAATGAGGCGTTAAGCAGTAAGTTGTCCGAAAGTCGGATGATGATGGAGCTTGCTTTGCAGAATAGCAAGATTACGACTTATTCTTTTAATTTCAGCCGATTTAAGTCTTGCGATAAAGTACATTGTAACCGTTGTTTCCAGTTTTATGGCACGACCAATAGTTTATTGAAACGTAATCAGTTCATCTGTCAGGCTTTGCCGCAACTTCGTCACCCGGACGATTCTGGCGACTTTTTCTATCTATTCAATACGATCCGTGCGAATAAATTGGATGAATATAAAATAGATTTTCGTCTAAAGAACGATGATAATACCTATCGGATCTATGAGGTGATCGGTAAGACGCATGAGAAGGATGAAAATGGTTTCCCGAATTTGATTGTTGGCTGTATGATCGATGATCAAGAACGATTGGAGTTTGAGGAAGACTTGATCTCAGCCAAGGAAAAAGCGGAGGAGGCGGATATGCTTAAGTCGACTTTCTTAGCGAATATGACCCATGAGATCCGTACACCATTGAACGCTATTGTCGGTTTCTCTGATTTGTTAGGAGTGGAGGAGGATTTGGAATTGCGTCAAAATTATATTAGCTTGATCAAGATGAACAATGATTTACTTTTAAGTATAGTCAATGATGTTTTGGATATTTCCAGAATCGAGTCTGATATGATGACATTTACTTATATGGATGTTTATTTACCTTCCTTTATGAAAGATCTATATAACTCCATACAATTACGTAAGCCGGAAGGGGTGGAAATAACCTTGGATGCATGTCCCGATATCATATTTAATATAGATCGAAATCGATTATGGCAAATCTGCATGAATTTATTGACGAATGCGGTTAAGCATACCAAGAAAGGTAGTATCTGGTTTGGGTATACGCTTGAGGCTGAGGAGAAAATGATTAAGTTTTATGTTTCGGATACAGGCTGTGGCATTCCCAAAGATGAATTGGATAATATCTTTGCTCGGTTCGTGCAATTAAGCGATTTTGAGCAAGGAATCGGATTGGGATTAGCAATTTGTAAAGGTCTGGTATTAAAAATGGGCGGTAATATTTCAGTGATGTCCGAAGAAGGATTTGGTTCTACATTTATTTTCACTTTACCTATGAAAAGACCCAATAGTTGGAAAAACTAGTGAACAATACTCTTTGAAATTCGGTTGTCTATATAAGAGATGATTTAGGTTGTAGTCAATTTCCATAATAAGCATTAACTTATATATGCTTTTGGTTTATGTTTTGCCATAAGAAATTCTGGACTTATGGCCTAATCTTTTTGTATCATACCTGTAATCAAAGATTTTATATGACGAAAATAGAAATAAAGAATTTATCTATTCTTTTCGGCCCGGAGAAAATGCGTGCGAAAAGAATGCTAGTAGCGGGAAAAAGTAAACAAGACATTTTGAAAGAAACGGGTTGCACGGTAGCTGTACGTAATGCGAACCTAAAAATTGAGGAAGGGGAGTTATTTGTGATAATGGGACTTTCCGGAAGTGGAAAATCTACGCTGTTACGTTGTATTAACCGATTGAACGAGCCCTCTTTGGGAGAAGTCTTTATCAACGGAAAAAACATAACGACTTCCTCGGATAAAGAATTATTGGATATACGGCGTAAGGAAATGGCTATGGTTTTCCAGCATTTTGGATTGCTGCCCCATCGCACGGTATTGAGTAATATCGCTTTTGGCTTGGAGTTACAAGGGGTTCCTAAAAAAGAAAGAGACCAGAAAGCTGTGGAAAGTGTAGCCCTAGTAGGGTTAAAAGGATACGAGAACCAGAAGGTTAGCGAGTTGTCTGGAGGTATGCAGCAACGTGTCGGATTGGCCCGTGCGATCGCGAATGATCCCGAGGTGCTCTTAATGGATGAGGCTTTTTCTGCCTTAGACCCATTGATCCGTGTACAGATGCAGGATGAGCTATTGAAACTACAAGAGAAGATGCAAAAAACGATCATCTTTATTACGCATGATCTTGACGAGGCGATTAAGTTGGGGGATCGTATCGCCATTATGAAAGACGGGGAGGTCGTGCAAGTAGGTACCCCTGAGGAGATCTTGACAGATCCGGCCAATCATTATGTCTCTAGATTTACGGAAAATGTAGATCGTGGACGTATCGTTACAGCCTCATCGATAATGATAACCCAGCCGGTTGTCGCTCGTATCCGTAAAGATGGCCCGGAGACCGTGTTGAGGAAAATGAAAGAGAAAAACTTATATGTATTGCCGGTCGTGGATGGAAATAGGCAATTTCTGGGCGAGGTTCGTTTGAAAGATGTCTTGGCTCTTCGGAAAGCGGGGAATCATGATCTTTCATCGATTGTGATGAAAGAGGTTCCTTCGGTTCTGGAAAACACGACGGTTGAGGATATGCTTCCTTTGTTACCGGAGATCCGGCAGGCCTTACCGGTCGTTAATGAGGCCAATCAATTGGCTGGCTTGGTTTCTACTTCATCGATTATAATCGAGATGACGGGGAAGGATAAAGAGGAAATAGATCAAATTGTTCAAAACGCGATAGAATTATGATAAATATAGGAAAATATATAGAGATTGCCATTAATTGGCTGACTGAGCATTTCGCTCGTTTTTTTGATGTGATAAATGATGGGGTCGGAGGATTTATCGATGCTTTTCAAGATGGGCTGACTTGGATTCCGTTTTATGTGATGATTTTGGGCTTGGCATTGTTGGCTTGGTTCAAGGCAGGAAAAGGAGTCGGCGTGTTCACGGCATTGGGTCTATTGTTAATTTACGGAATGGGTTTCTGGGTGGAAACGATGCAGACTTTGGCCTTGGTACTGTCTTCTACCATTATCGCCTTGATGATCGGAGTTCCGTTAGGAATTTGGACCGCACGCAGTGATCGGGCGGATAAGATCATCCATCCGGTCTTGGATTTGATGCAAACGATGCCGGCTTTCGTCTACTTGATACCAGCCGTTTTGTTTTTTGGTTTAGGTCCGGTACCCGGCGCTTTCGCAACGGTGATTTTCGCCATGCCCCCGGTTGTGCGGTTGACCGATCTGGGAATCCGTCAAGTCCCGGCCGATATTGTGGAGGCTACCCGCTCATTTGGCGCTACTTCCTTTCAGTTGCTTTATAAGGTGCAATTGCCATTGGCTTTGCCAACGATCATGACGGGAGTGAATCAAACGATCATGCTTTCACTTTCTATGGTAGTGATAGCGGCCATGATCTCGGCAGGAGGATTGGGTGAGATTGTCTTGCGAGGAATTACCCAAATGAAAATAGGTTTAGGTTTCGAAGGAGGTATAGCGGTCGTTATCTTGGCTATTATCTTGGATCGTATTACGCAGGGCTGGGCGAAAGGTAAAGTGAATAAACAAAAGAAATAAGAAACATAGAAAAGAAAGAAATAGATATATGAGACGATTTACGATTATTATTGGATGCTGTATGCTTTTGGTGACCTTGCAATTTATTTTCAGTTGTGTGGATAGCAAGGATCGAAAGAAAATATCGATAGCGTACGCTAATTGGGCGGAGGGCATCGCTATGACCAACTTAGCCAAAGTGATATTAGAGGATCAAGGATATCGGGTAACATTAAAAAATGCGGATATCGCCCCGATCTTTACTTCTGTCGCTTCGGGAAAAGCGGATGTGTTCATGGATGCATGGTTACCGGTGACCCATGCGGATTATATGGAACAATACGGGGACCGGCTTGAGACACTCGGAACGGTTTATGAGCATGCGAAATTGGGCTTGGTAGTTCCGGAGTACGTTACCATTCGTTCCATCGAGGATTTGAATGCCCATAAAGATCAATTTAAAGGTGAGATTATAGGGATCGATGCCGGCGCCGGTTTGATGAACTCGGCGGATAAGGCGGTTCAAGATTATTCTTTGGATTTTGATTTGAAATCTTCCAGTGGGGCTACGATGGTTGCTTTCTTGAAGAAATCGATTGATGCGAACGAATGGATCGTGGTTACCGGATGGACCCCTCATTGGATGTTCTCACGTTATCCGTTAAAATTCTTGGAAGACCCGAAAGAGGAATTTGGAGACTCGGAGCATATCGAGGTTATCGCTACGAAAGGATTCTCTGAGAAAGATCCATATGCAGCCTCTTTTTTCAAGAACTTTAAGTTAACCGATGAACAACTGAGCGAATTGATGTATTATATGGAAGACGGGACACGTACGGAATCGCGATCAGCCCGTGCTTGGCTTGAAAAACATCCCGAGATAATCAAATTATTCTTACCTTCGCAGGAGAATCAATTGAATGGGAGCCATGAGACAAATTAAGGGAGTCATATGTATTTTAATAAGTATCGTTATGTGTTGGTCTGCTTCAGCCGCAAACAATAAACGTTATGTGAATATCGTATTTATCGGGAATAGTATCACGTTTGGCGCCGGGTTACCGAAGCCTGTCCATGATGCGCCTCCTGTAAAGGCTGCGTTGTTTTTAAGCAAGTGCCCGGAAGTGGCTTCGGTCAAGTATTCCAATAGAGGACAGAGCGGCTGTACTACCGTTGATTATTTGCCGGATACGAATACGCTCTTCCCGTGGGCCGTACGTGCTGCCGATAAATTTAAGGATGAGACTTGGGCGGATTTGGTGTTCTCTATTATGCTGGGGACGAACGATAGCGCGATAGAAGGCACGAACGGCTGCCCGGTAACGCCCGAGCGGTATTATGAGAACATGAAGACAATTATCAATCGCTTATTAGCTTTATACCCGAATTGCCGTATTGTGGTACATCGTCCTCTATGGTATAGCCCGAATACGTATAATGGAGCTAAATATTTGGAAGAAGGCTTGCGAAGGCTCCAAGATTATTATCCGCAAATACAACGATTAGTCGATTATTATGCGTCTCATTTTCCCGGACAAGTCTTTCTGGGAGATACGAAAGGATTTGATTATTTTAAGGAAAACCATTTAACGGATTTCCAAGCGGAGAAGGGCAACGCCGGAGTGTTCTATCTTCATCCGAATGAGAAAGGAGCGGTCCGGTTAGGCGAATTGTGGAGTGAGGCGATTCGTCAGGCTTTAGGGCTTTGACCTCTATAAAAAAGCCATGCCATCCCAAGAAGACGACATGGCTTTTTAGGTCCATTTATAGGTATGACAAGCAAGTATTCGTTTATCTTTTTCCTAATTGATGATCCATTAATACGGCATGATGTTCTCCGTATAATTTAAGTTTCTCGACAATATTTTTCGCTGTAGCCTCTTCCTCTACCTGTTCCCGGACGAAACCCCATAGGAAATCTTGTGTCGCCTTGTCTTTCTCTTCGGAAGCGATATCGACAATCTTGTCGATCAATCCGGATACATGCACCTCATGCTCGTAGATATGCTGGAAAATCTCCAACGGCTCTCCCCATGCCGTAGGAACGGAATTAACTACTCCGATCGTCACTTGTCCGCCACGCTTGATTGAGTAATCGATCATTTTATAGGCATGTTCAAGTTCCTCTTGCGATTGTTTTAGCGTCCAATGCGCGAAACCATCCAGCCCTATCTGAGTGAAATGTACCGACATGGATAAATATAGGTTGGATGACCACATCTCCATGTTGATTTGCTCGTTTAGAGCATCTGATAATTTTCTGCTTAAAATCATAATGGCTTATTCTATTTTATGTTGTTTATAAATAGAACAAGCCATTATCGGTTTTGTTGAGTTTTTACGAAGGAAAGTGTATCGAGGTTATTTGATCTCGATTACTTTCTCGGCCATTTTAGCCTCTTCCTCAGTTCTTTTCGGTATGCTGATACTCAAGACGCCGTTCTCAACCTTCGCCTCAATCTTGTCTTTCTCTACATTGTCAGGCAAAACCATGGTTTGTTGGAACTTGCTATAAGAGAATTCGCGTCTCAGATAGCGTCCGTCTTTCTTATCCTCATTCTTTTCTTCTTTTTTCTCCATAGATACGACCAAGTTGTTGTTCTCATCGATCTTGATGTTGAAATCGTTCTTCGTCATACCGGGAGCGGCTACCTCAACTCGATAATCCTTATCGGATTCTATCACGTTGATGGCTGGAGCTGTAGAGTTTGCTTTTATCATCCAGTCGTTGTCAAATAAATCATTGAATACATACGGTAACCAATTTTGACTTCTTCTCATCGGTGTCATAATACAGTCCTCCAATTATTAGTTAAATATTCTATTTACTATTCTTATTTCTGAACTCGTCCTTTTTAATCTCGAATTCGCTATAGATACTTCAAATGGTATGCCAATCTGATAATGTGTGTGTTAACTCGGATGAAAGAGATTGAATAAGGTTTAATCCACGCATGGGGAACTTATGTTTCGGGGGATGCGGGTGCAGGGAATAATATCTTTTAGAAACTGGAATAAGATACAATGAAACGGGAATCTGTAATATTGGCATAATATACGTTATTTTGGCACGATAGAATGACGGGTTGGATAATAACTTTTATCTTTAGACGTTCTATTCATGAATCATATGGGATCATGTTATCTAAAACAGTAAAGCTATTATGTCTAGAAGTAAGGAATTGATTTTATTGGCCCAACGTATCCGGGCCTTGTCCCAGACGGGGTTGGTTTATTCATTAAGCGAGTACGATACGGAACGTTATGAAGAGTTGAGCCGCCTAAGTGATGAAATAACGGCTCTGGCTACCGGATTGAAGCCCGATGATGTAGCGAGTGGTTACCGCCCGGCCCAAGAGTATGTAACCCCGAAAGTCGATATCCGTGCGGTTGTCTTTAACGAGAAAGACGAGATTTTGCTGGTCCGTGAGAAAATGGACGGATGTTGGTCGTTGCCCGGCGGATGGAGCGATGTGGGGTATTCCCCGAAAGAGGTAGCGGCGAAAGAGGTGAAAGAGGAGACGGGCTTGGATGTGCTTCCGGTCCGCTTGCTGGCCGTGATGGATATGAGCAAGCATCCGCATCCCGCTATACCTTATTATGTATATAAGTTTTTTATCCTTTGCGAGTTAAAGGGCGGATCGTTTACCGAGACTTTCGATATCTTGGGGAAAGGTTTCTTTCGATTGGAGGAGTTGCCCCCGTTGTCCTTGGAGCGTGTGCTGCCGGAGCAGATCCAACGGATGTATGCCTATTATAAGCATCCGGGCGAAGATGTTTATCTGGATTAAGGATACTTTTGTACCTTCGCGACTTCATTTTAAAAACAATGTTATGAAAAGATATTGTCAGACCTTGGATCTGAAAGAGGATGAGCAGTTGATAAAAGAGTATTGCTATTGGCATTCGCCGGAACATATCTGGCCGGAGATACCGGAAGGAATCCGTGCGGTAGGGATCTTGAATATGGAGATTTACCGTTTGGGAACCCGGTTGTTCATGATCGTGGAGACGCCCGATGATTTTGATTGGGATGCGGCGTTCGCCCGTTTGGCGACGATGGATAAGCAAGCGGAATGGGAGGACTTCGTGGCGAGGTATCAGAAAGCCGCTCCGGGAAGCTCCTCGTCGGAGAAATGGCAGTTAATGGAATGTATGTTTAAATTGCCGGGCGCGAGTAAATAGACGGAAGGATGGAAAAACAAAAGAAACAATCGCTGGTGGCCGCCCCGGGAGGGAAATCTTATTTGGTCCCGTTTATCTTGATCACGAGTTTGTTCTTGCTTTGGGGATTCGCCCACGGACTCTTGGATGTGCTGAACAAGCATTTCCAAGGAGTCTTCACGATGACCAAGGCAGAGAGCGGCTTGGTGCAATTCTCTACGTATATCGCTTATTTCTTGATGGCGTTGCCGGCGGGAGCGTTCATGAAACGTTACGGATATAGGAAAGGGATTATCATGGGTTTGCTATTGTTCGCTATCGGAGCTTTCGGGTTTATCCCGGCGGCTTTTTTGCATTCGGCTACACCTTTCTTGATCGCCTTGTTTGTGATCGCTTGCGGGCTTTGTATCTTGGAGACGGCGGCGAATCCTTATTCTACGATATTGGGGCCGCCTGCTTCCGCCGCCCAACGGCTGAACTTATCCCAGTCTTTTAATGGATTAGGTTGGATATTGGGGCCATTGGTAGGTGGTTTGTTGATATTCGGGGCACCGGAGGGAGATTCGATGGCGTTGACTAAACCTTATATCTTGGTAGGTGGTATCGTCTTGTTCGTAGCGTTGCTTTTCTTTTTCACGAAGTTGCCGGAGATTAAGCTGGAAGAAGAGGAGGAGGTGACCGCTATTGTCGAGGAGAAACCCGCTGCCTCCCTATGGAAACGTAGGCAGTTTGTGCGTTCCGTGGTCGCCCAATTCTGTTATTGCGCCGCGCAGACGGGAATCTTCGGGTTCTTTATTAATTACGTGACGGAGATGGACCCGGGTATCAGTAATTTGCGAGCGTCTCGTATTTTGGCATTCGGTGGAATGGCCTTGTTTATGATCGGGCGTTTGAGCGGTAGTTTTACGATGAAGTGGTTGGCTCCGGGCCGCTTGCTGACTTGGTATTCTTTGTTGAGTGCCGTTTGTATGGCTTTGGTGGTGGCTTCCGTAGGTACGCTTTCACTATACGCTCTTTATTTATCCTTTTTCTTCATGTCCATCATGTTCCCTACGATTTTCGCGTTGGGGCTGGAAGGTATGGGCGTTTATACCAAGAAAGCCTCTTCTTATATCGTGATGGGAGTTGCCGGCGGCGCTTTCAGTCCGATGCTGATGGGATATATCGGCGAGGAGAATATGGCGCTGGGCTTCATCGTCCCGTTGATCGCTTTCTTGTATATCTTGTATTTCGCTATCAAATGCAAGCGGTAAATTTGGAATGCTGTTTTTTACTTATGGAATCCGGATAATAAACCAGCATGGCTTGTGTATGAAGGCTTGGGTTTCATGGGATAAATGTTACGCTCAAGCAATATCTGCTTATCTATATCGTTTTCATTTTAAATAAAATAAAAGAGAGTGGATATGAATAAAGGTTTGTTTTTGTGTGGGCTATTTATAGCTCTATTTCTGGCTGCTTGTGGGGATGATGAGGTTAAAATCGCTAATCAGATGACTTTATATTCAAGGCCGGATACGATTCATCTGGGGGGTGACTTAGGGATGGACTCCATATTGGTGAAGGGCTTCACGGCTTGTGAGGCGTATGATGCGAAATGGGGAACATTGCCCGGGGATGTTGCGCAAGAGTTTGATATGAATGCCTCTTATCTCTATTTCTCGTATGAGGCAAGGGTGGTTTCTTTAGAGGATAGTATTTATGATATAGGGCAGAACTCGTATGCGGAAGAGAAAGCGGGTTTTTTGAAGGATTTTAGTTCGCAAGGCTTCGTTATCAGTTCACAGCATATGCGAGATGATAAGAGGCAAGTGATAGCATGTACCTATTTAATATATGTAGAGAAGAACTCAGATGGAGAGAAGATCGATCGCTGGCTTCCTGTACGGCCGGAGGAGTTGCGATGGCGTTATCTTCGTGTAAACTTTGATCAATTAAAAAATATAGAATGATATGAGACATTTAATCGTTGTATGTTTAGCTTTTATGATGGGCCTTAATGTGGCTTGCTCACGGGTGGAAGATCTTGGTAAGGATGATTTGCATTCTGAACCGACGATAGAGATCGTAAGTGGTGATACCTTGGATATTGTAGGGTTCACTCTTGCGCATGAGCTGGCTACTAGTGAAGGGCGTTTGCCTTATAACGTAGGGGATGAGTTTGGTTATACGGGTTCTTACACCTATAAGTCCTATGTGGTAAGGACGGAATATACGTATCAGGATGATGGAAATAGTATTTGGGTTTGGGAGGATACATTGAGTTCAATAATAGGTTTTTATCCTTATCTTAGATCTGAGGTATATGATCTTGCGGATGTTCAGTTCCATATCCGGTCGTGCGCTCAAGGGGGATCGGTCTCTGTCGGGGAAAGGACGGATAGGTATGATACGGCTCTCCTCCATATCATTCGTTCCGCGAATGGAGAGGATATGGATGTATGGATTCCTTGTAAACCATCGGAATTGAGGTATCGGTGTGTTGTCTATCATTTGGAAGAGTGAACGTTTTAGCCAAGCTCCGGCAGTAGATAATACCCGGAGCTTGACCATATCATTATCACTGCAACATCTGCATCAACTTATCCAACTTCGGAGCCATGATGATCTCCGTACGGCGGTTCTTGCTACGCCCATCAGCGGTCTCGTTATCAGCGACCGGCATAAACTCCCCACGACCACAAGGTTGTATCTGTAGCGGATTCACCCCATAGTCCTTGGTAAGGATACGCACTACGGAAGTCGCACGGATCACGCTTAGATCCCAATTATCCTTGAATTGGGCGGTATTGATCGGCTTGCTGTCCGTATGGCCCTCTATATAAACGTCTATATCGTTTTGCTTATTCAACACCTCGGCCAACTTAGCCAACGCTTCCTTGCCTCGTTTATCGACCTTTGCGCTACCCGATTGGAACAGAAGCTTATCCGACATGGCTACATATACTTTACCATTTTTCTCGGTTACGGTCAGCTCGTCGCTGTTGAAACCCAGCAAAGCGTCTTTCACGCTACTCAACAGATTCTGTACCTTCGCGTTCTGCGCGTTCATCATATCCTGTAGCTCGTTGATGGTACGCTCACGCTCGTCCAGCTCACTCATCTTTTGCTGTAACAAGGCATTCAGCTTGTCCTGCTCACCCATATTGGTATTCAACATGGTCTGGTAATTACGGATATCACGCCCCATTGTGGTCGTATCCCTTATCAAGGCGGCGATCCGGTTGTTGAGTGCGTCGTTATCGTCCTTACATTTAATCAATTCCTCCTTCAAGACGTCGCCACGTCCGATCGCCTCCAAGCGGCCGTTCTCGGCAAGGAGGTATTTCTTTTTACTCACGCACGAAGAGCATAAAAGGAGTGCGGAGACCGAGATAAATAACAATCTTTTCATTTTACGCATAAAATTTCGTGCAATGTAATATTTATTACAATTTCCCACACGCAAGTTTAGGATATTTGTGTCTCATAAACCAATATTAAAGAATCAGCGGTATGAAAATAAGAGAAATAATACAAACGCTGTTCCCGACAAGAACTTGGAAACTAGCCGCTATCATAGCCGGAGGTGTCCTTTGCGGGCTGGGGTCTTATACCTTATATGCTTCCCGGGCGTGGACCTATTTGTCCGATGACCCGGCTACTTGCGTGAATTGCCACATCATGGGCCCTTATTACGCTACATGGAATCATAGCTCGCACAGCCGTAACGCCACTTGCAACGATTGCCATGTGCCGCACGAGAACGCCGTGAAGAAGTGGTTCTTCAAGGGTATGGACGGAATGCGCCACGCCTCGGTATTCATGATGCGAGGGGAACCGCAAGTGATACAGGCGATCGACGAGAGTGCGGAGGTAATCATGAATAACTGTATCCGTTGCCATACGCAGTTGAATACGGAATTCGTGAATACCGGAAGGATCGATCATGAGATGGCTATGGCGGGAGAAGGGAAAGCCTGCTGGGATTGCCATCGCGAGGTGCCGCACGGGGGTACGAACAGCCTGTCTTCCACACTGAACGCGTTGGTGCCTTATCCGAAGTCCGTATCGCCGGACTGGTTGAAAGATATGCTAAGTAAATAATAATAAATCAGTATAGTTATGGAAAAGAAATTAAAATCATGGCAAGGTTGGTTGCTGTTTGGAGGAACCATGGTCGTTGTTTTTGTTTTGGGTATGATCGCTGCTTCCGTGAACGAGAGACATGCGGAGGTCACTAGCGTAATGAATAATAGGAAGACGGAGATCACAGGAATCGAGGCTCGCAATGATAAGTTCGAACCGAATTATCCACGTGAGTACCAGACTTGGGAGGCTACGGCGGATACGAGTTTCAAGAGTTTATACAACGGGAATCAGGCGGTCGATGTGCTGGAGGCTCGTCCGGAAATGGTGATCCTTTGGGCCGGTTACGCTTTCTCTAAGGATTATTCTACCCCGAGAGGGCATATGCATGCGATCGAGGATATGCGTAACACGTTGCGTGTGGGCGCTCCGATGACAGAGAACGAGGGGCCGCAACCGGCTACTTGCTGGACTTGCAAAAGCCCGGATGTTCCCCGCATGATGCAAGCGATGGGCGTGGATAATTTCTATAAGGGCAAATGGGCTTCTCTGGGTAAAGAGATTATGAATCCGATCGGTTGCGCCGATTGCCATGAGCCGGAGAATATGAACCTGCATATCAGTCGCCCGGCTTTGATCGAGGCTTTCCAGCGTCAAGGCAAGGACATCACGAAAGCGACCCAGCAAGAGATGCGTTCCTTGGTTTGCGCGCAATGCCACGTGGAATATTATTTCAAGGGCGATGGCAAATACTTGACTTTCCCTTGGGATAAAGGTTCTACGGTTGAGGATATGGAGGCTTATTATGATGAGGCCGGTTTCTCCGATTATACGCATAAGCTAAGCCGTGCTCCTATTTTAAAGGCACAGCATCCGGATTATGAGATCTCCCAAATGGGTATCCATGCGCAGCGGGGTGTATCTTGCGCCGATTGCCATATGCCGTATAAGAGCGAGGGGGGCGTGAAATATAGTGACCACCATATCCAAAGCCCGTTGGCTATGATCGACCGTACGTGTCAGGTTTGCCACCGTGAGAGCGAGGAGACCTTACGCAATAATGTGTACGAGCGTCAGAATAAGGCGAACGAGATGCGTAACCGTTTGGAGACCGAGTTGGCGAAAGCGCATATCGAGGCGAAGTTCGCGTGGGATAAGGGGGCTACCGAGGATCAGATGAAAGATGTATTGAAACTGATCCGTCAGGCACAATGGCGTTGGGATTTCGGCGTGGCTTCTCATGGTGGTGCGTTCCACGCTCCGCAAGAGATTCAAAGGATATTAGGCAATGGATTGGATAAGGCGATGCAGGCTCGTCTGGCTACTGCGAAAGTGTTAGCGAAATTAGGTTATACGGATGATGTTCCGATGCCGGACTTCTCTACGAAAGAAAAGGCTCAGCAATATATCGGTTTGGATATGGCCGCTGAACGTACCGCCAAGGAAAAATTCCTGAATACGATCGTTCCTCAATGGGTGAAAGAGGCGCAAGAAAATAATCGTTTAGCGAAGAACATTTGATTATGTGGAAACAACCTTGGGGATCTGCTGAAGGCTGGGCCATCTGTGCCGGTTTACTGATTACGGGATTTGGCTTGCAACTGATCACTGGCCCGGTTCAGGCAGGGTTGTTCCAATATCCGGTGAATGTGGCCGGAGGATTGATTTTTCTGCTGGTTCTATGTATAGGGTTTGTTGTTAGCCGGAAAATCACGGTTGTCCAGTGGTTTTCCGGGTTAACGGCGAGCATTACCTCTTTGTCGGCTCTTTTGTCAGTTGTGTTGGTTATGGGATTTGTGGGTCCGGGTATCGAGCGGATTACGATGTCGTGGCCTTTTGTCCTGCTGTTTCTCTATTTCTTGTTTGTCTTGGGCTTTGTCACATTGAAGCGTATCGTATCGTTTCGCTGGCGGGATGTTCCGTTTATGCTGAACCATGCCGGCTTATTTATCACGCTGCTGGCGGCGATCTTGGGAAACGGGGATTTACGCCGTTTACGGATGACGGTTCCGTTGGAGAATCCCGAGTGGAGGGCTTCGGACGAGAAGAATGAGATGATAGAGCTACCGCTCGCCATCGAGCTTCGTTCGTTTACGATCGATGAATATCCTCCTAAGTTAATGCTGATCGACAATACGACCGGAAAAGCGCTTCCCGAAAAGCAACCCGAGAATCTATTGGTAGAGGAAACTCCCTTGGCCGGGAACCTGCAAGGCTGGAAGGTTGAGGTTACCCGTTCACTACCGATGGCAGCTTGCGTGATGGGGCAGGATACGGTAAACTTCGTGGAATTTCACTCCGAGGGGGCGACCACCGCTTTATACGTAAAAGCACGTAACGAACTTACCGGACGGCAGAAGGAAGGCTGGGTGAGTTGTGGCAGCTATATCTTCCCATATATATCGCTCCAGCTGGATGATGCGGTTAGCATGGTGATGCCGGAACGGGAACCGAGACGCTTTGCCTCGGACGTTATGGTCTATACGAAAGATAAACAGACCAAGGAGGCGTGTATCGAGGTGAATAAGCCGCTCTCTATCGCCGGATGGAAAATCTACCAGTTGAGTTACGACGAGACGAAAGGTAAATGGAGCCGGATGAGTGTATTTGAGTTGGTAAGAGATCCATGGTTGCCGATCGTTTATACAGGGATCTTAATGATGATAGCCGGGGCGATCGGATTATTCCTGTCCGCTCCCGTAAAAAAAGAATAGTATGGATTGGAGTTACTTTATTTATTTCGCCGCTCCGGCGTTACTTTGCTGGATAGGTGGGGCATGGTTGGCTTATCGTCCTTCTTTTTCCAAGGGGGCTGTCGCTTGGACCGTGTTTGGCTTGGTTATATTTTCCGCTTTTATCGTAGGGATGTGGATCTCGTTGGAGAGGCCGCCCTTGCGCACGATGGGCGAGACTCGTTTATGGTATTCTTTCTTCTTGCCGGTGGCGGGCGTGATCACTTATGTCCGTTGGCGGTATAAATGGATACTTTCCTTTAGTACATTGTTGGCCTTTGTCTTTATCTGTGTCAATCTGTTTAAGCCGGAGATACATAACAAGACCTTGATGCCCGCTTTGCAAAGCCCGTGGTTCGCTCCGCACGTGATAGTCTATATGTTCTCTTACGCCATGCTGGGCGCCGCTGCCCTTATCGCCATTTACCTGCTGATCCGTGCGAGGAAGAAGGGGATTGACGAGGGGATGATGAGTTTATGCGATAACTTGGTATATGTCGGTATGGCCTTCCTCACGATTGGGATGCTGTTCGGCGCTTTATGGGCCAAGGAGGCGTGGGGGCATTATTGGAATTGGGACCCGAAGGAGACATGGGCGGCTGCCACTTGGTTGGGGTACTTGATTTATATCCATTATCGCCTTCGTCATCACTTGCGTTATTCGGCGGCGTTGGGGCTTTTGGTTTTCTCTTTTCTTTTGCTACAGGTGTGTTGGATTGGCGTGAATTATCTACCCTCCGCACGAGGATATAGTGTACATACTTATAATATGGAATAATTAAAATCAGAGGTATATGAAAAAACTAGTTGTTTTAGTAGCGGGCTTGCTCTCTGTGGCCCTTTTCGCGCAAGCGGAAGAAACACAAAATACGAAAGAGAATACGTTTTCGATGAAAGTGCAGATACGTCCGAGAGCCGAGTACCGGAACGGGGTCTTATTCCCCCGGCCTAAAGATGCCGAGTCCACCGGGTTTATCAATAACCGTGCCCGCTTTTCTTTGGGGTATGAGCGGGATCGTTTGTCTATCGGTTTGTCCGCGCAACATGTTGGCGTATGGGGGCAGGATCCTCAAATCGATAAGAATGGTCGTTTTATCTTGAATGAGGCGTGGGCGAAACTGGATTTCGGATCGGGTTTCTTCGCTAAGTTAGGTCGCCAGTCGTTGGTATACGATGACGAGCGTATCATGGGTGCGTTGGATTGGAACGTGGCCGGTCGTTATCACGACGCTTTGAAACTGGGCTATGAGAACACGAATAACCAACTGCATTTAATTCTTGCGTTCAACCAGAATGATGAGAAAACGATCGGAGGAACGTATTACGCTCCGGGCGCGCAACCCTATAAAACAATGCAAACCCTTTGGTATAAGCATCTCTTCGACAAGAGTTTTAACGCATCCTTCTTGTTTATGAACTTAGGGATGGAAGGCGGTGATGCCGAGAAACAAAACTCGGATACAAAATACCTGCAAACGTTGGGAACGAACCTGATCTATACGCCTAGCCACTGGATGGTAGGCGGTATGTTCTATTATCAATTCGGCAAGACGAAAAGCGGACGGGATGTTTCCGCTTTTTTATGGGCGGTAAACGCCGCTTATCAAATCGATCCGCAATGGAAGATCGGTGTAGGTAGTGATTATCTGAGTGGCTCGGATGGGGCCGACGGGAAATATAAGGCGTTTGATCCTCTGTACGGAACCCATCATAAGTTTTATGGTGCCATGGATTATTTCTACGCCTCCTCTTTTGTCAACGGATTGAATCCGGGCTTATGGGATAATCAGGTAAATGTCGCCTATAAACCTTCTTCCAAGGTAAACCTGTCTTTAGCCTATCATTATTTCTCCATCACGGGCGACGTATACGAAGGTAATGATAAATTGAGTAAAGGTTTAGGTTCGGAATTGGATTTCCAAGTGGATTGGGTAATCATGAAAGACGTGAAATTATCGGCGGGATATTCTACGATGTTGGGAACGAATACCATGAAGGTCGTGAAGGGTGGAAATCCGTCTCATTGGCAAGATTGGGGTTGGTTATCAATAAATATTAATCCGACTATATTCACGACGAAATGGTAACAGTTCTCAAGGAAAAGGGTATATTTGCAGGAGTAAACCTTTTTTCAAAACAAGATACGATGGATATAACCGATATGTTTAAAATTCCGCTTTTTAAGAATTTTACGCTTAAGATGCGGGAAGAGTTTTTGGATAAACTTGAATATACAGTAGAGGAGCATCCAAAAGGAAAAACCATAATTCATCAAGGGACGACTTGTAACGCCCTTCATGTCTTATTGAAGGGAAAATTGAACGTGGATGTTTTGGACGTATCGGGTAACATCGTGCGCGTGGAGACGATACAGGCTCCACGCACGTTCGCTACGCCTCATATCTTTTCCGAGAAAAACCAGTTCCCCGCTACTTTTACCGTCGATGAGGATGTGGTATTGCTTAAGGGTTCCAAGGAGTCTGTATTTACCTTAATGCATTCTATGCCGTTATTCCTGCATAATTTCCTTTGTGTCAGTACAAGCTGTAATAAATGTACGATGACTCGTTTGAAGGTGCTTTCGTTTCGTGGCATCCGGAACCGCTTTATTTATTACTTATTCGAACATCAGCAAAAGGATTCGAATGTCGTGGAACTAGAACATACCCAAGAGCAGTTAGCGGAGTATTTTGGTGTTACCCGCCCGGCTTTATCGAAGGAAATCGGGAGATTGGTGGATGAGGGATTTATCAGCATTACAAGGAGAAAGGTGACGATTTTAAATAAGACGGCGTTAACATGTATGCTTTAATGCTTTTGGGAAAAAGGTAAAAAGCGTACATTTGTGCCCAAATAAATAACTCCGGTGTATGGGCAAAGTTTTAATTATCGACGACGAGAAGCAGATTTTAGGTTTACTTTCACGCATTATCGGTTTGGAGGGATACGAGGTCTTACAGGCTGCTACTTGTAAGGCGGGGCTGAGGCAGATGGAGCAACATTCGCCAGAGGTGGTATTGTGCGATGTGTTCTTGCCGGATGGTAATGGTGTGGATTTGGTGTCGGACTTAAAGAAACTTCGCCCTCTATCCGAGATCATCCTACTTACCGCGCATGGTAATATTCCGGATGGCGTACAGGCAATCAAGAATGGAGCCTTCGATTATATCACGAAAGGGGATGATAATAATAAGATCATTCCTCTGGTAGCCAAAGCGATGGAGAGAGCTTCTGCCGCTTATCAACAGCAAAAGAAGGAAGCTACGTCCGTCGGGAGGCAATATTCGTTTGATACGATTGTCGGTAAATCACCCGCTATCCAAGCGGCGATAGCGTTGGCTCAGAAAGTCTCGGCTACGGAGGTTCCGGTTCTGTTGACTGGTGAGACCGGTACGGGAAAAGAGGTCTTTGCTCAATCCATCCATCAACATAGTTCCCGGAAAGGGAAGTCTTTTGTCGCTATCAATTGTTCCTCTTTTAGTCGGGATTTATTGGAAAGCGAGATGTTCGGTCATAAAGCGGGGGCTTTTACCGGTGCTTTGAAAGAGACAAAAGGCTTGTTTGAGGAAGCTTCCGGAGGTACGATCTTCTTGGATGAGATCGGGGAAATGGCTTTCGACTTGCAAGCGAAATTGCTCCGTATCCTTGAGACCGGGGAGTTTATCAAGATCGGCGATACGAAACCTACGAAAGTGGATGTACGCATTATTGCCGCTACCAATCGTGACTTAGAGAAAGAGATCGAGCTAGGACATTTCCGGGAAGATCTATTTTATCGGCTTTCCGTTTTCCAGATCCATCTTCCTGCGCTTCGTGAACGGGTCGAGGATATCCCTCTCCATATAAAAGCCTTTGTTTCCGCTTTTTCCTCCAAGATGGGAAAGAATATCCGAACAATTTCGCCCGAATATATAGATGCCCTGAAAAAACGAGCTTGGAAAGGTAACGTACGTGAGTTGCGTAATGCAATTGAGCGTAGCCTAATTATTGCCGATGGAGATACCTTAACCTTGGATGCCCTCCCTTTGAATATGCAAACCTCCTCTGCGGCGAGTACGGAATCTTATAGCGGTTTTGACCTGAGTGGCGTAGAGAAAATGCATATCCAAAAAGTGCTCAAATACACAAAAGGCAATAAAACCGAAACTTCCCGCCTTCTAGGTATAGGCCTCACTACTCTTTATCGGAAGATTGAGGAGTATGGGCTTTAGTCTCATATTCTGCATTTATGTATACCCGAAAGCATCTTGAAGATATGCAAGGAGAAACGGACATTGCTAAATATTTTATCTTTGCTGAACGTAAACTTAATAATAATCGCTTAAAATACATCACCTATGAGTCTGAAGATTAAAACAAAACTAAGATACGGAATCGGGCTGCTGTTTGCCATGATCGTTTTGCTGGGAGGTCTATCGGTAAAGAACATCTCCGATATGTCTGCCGACACAAGGAACATATTGGCCGATAATTATAATTCTTTGCTCTATTCACGCCGGATGCTGGATGCGCTGGAACGAATCGATAGCGATCCTTCGGCTCAAGCAGATTTCGAGAAAAACCTAGGGCTACAGAAAAAGAATATCACGGAGGTCGATGAGAATGTGGCCACCTCACATCTAGTCGCTCAATACGAGCAATTGGCGAAAGAGCGTAATGAGGAGAATATCCGTCGTGTACGTCTCGCCTTAAATCAAGTCATGAGTTTGAATATGGCTTCTATCTACAGGAAAAGCCAAGTGGCGGAGTCTACGTCTCAAAAGGCTTTATTTTGGATTTGGGGGATTGGCCTCTCTTGTATGGTGGTCGCTTTCGCTTTTTTAATACGTTTCCCCCGTTCGATAAATACCCCTATCCGTATGTTGATGGACGGTATCATGGAGATCGCTAACCATAATTACGAGAAACGCTTGGATCTCGCTAAATATGATGAATTCGAGGGGGTCGCGAAATCCTTTAACCGGATGGCGGAACGGCTTACGGAATACCGGAAAAGTACGTTGGCGGATATTATCCAAGGAAAGAAATATATAGAGGCTATCGTGAATAGTATCACGGAGCCAATCATAGGCTTGGATCGGGATCGTAAGATTCTTTTCGCCAATAACGAGGCTTTGACGATCTTGAATCTCAAGCGGGAAAACGTGATCGGAAAGTCTGCCTCGGAATTATCCTTACGGAACGATTTGCTTCGCAGGTTAGTTCGGGAACTGATCCAGCCGAGCGAGAAAAAAGAGCCGCTTAAAATTTACGCAGATAATAAGGAAAGTTATTTTCAAGTGCAATATATACCGATCCGTGTGTTGGAGAATGGCGAGGCGGAGGTGTATGTGGGCGACGTGATCTTATTGAAGAACATCACGGAGTTTAAGGAGTTGGATTCCGCTAAGACCACTTTTATCTCGACGATCTCCCATGAATTGAAAACTCCGATATCGGCGATCATGATGAGCCTGAAATTGTTGGAGGATGCCCGTGTGGGAGCCATGAACGACGAGCAAAAAGCACTGGCGGAAAGTATCAAGGAAAGTAGTAATCGATTACTGGAAATAACCAGTGAGCTATTGAAAATGACGCAGGTGGAGGCTGGCAAGCTACAATTGAATCCGAAAATAACCAAACCGATCGAATTGATCGAGTATGCGATAAAGGCGAACCAAGTGCAAGCTGATCGCTTCAATTGCCATATAGAGGTGGAATACCCGGAGAAGATTTCCAAGCTTTTCGTGGATAGCGAGAAAATCGCATGGGTCTTGACGAATCTATTGTCGAACGCAATTCATTATACCCCGGAGAATGGCCGTATCATAATCGGTGCCCGCCAGCAAGATCATAGCGTGGAGATCTATGTGCAAGATTTCGGTAAGGGTATTGATCCCCGATATCATCAAAGTATATTCGATCGCTATTTCCGTGTGCCGGGAACGAAGGTACAAGGGAGTGGCCTAGGGTTGGCTATCAGTAAAGACTTCGTAGAAGCTCATGGAGGAACTCTTTCTGTTGATAGCGCAGTTGGAAAAGGAAGTACTTTTGTTATAAAATTCAATGTATAAGAGGGTGAAAAAGAGGGTATTAATTACCCTCTTTTATAATATCGCTTCCTCCGGAAGTGGATGTATCCGATCTTGCCGAACCTTTGTAATGTACATCACTACCTCCGCTTGCCGAAGCCTTGATATAATCGGTTACGTGTGTATAAATATCGGAGCCACCACTGGCGGAACATTCCAACTGGTTTAAGATAAGATCATAAGCCTTGATATCGGAGCCACCTGAGGCGGAATATTCGCCGTTCTCCGCTTTTCCCGTAAGCTTGAGATCGCTACCTCCGCTGGCACGGCCTCGTATTATTCGGGTAGTAAGATCGTTGATGATGATATCGCTACCGCTGGTCGCCTCAATTATGCAATTGGATACGTTGATTGGCTGCTCCATTTTCACGTCGCTACCCCTTGTCGCTATAATTTCCAGATCATCTCCGGATAAAGCGCTTCTCAGGACAAAATCCATACAACCGGACATCTTGATTTTTTCCAGCTTCTTGGAAGTGCCCTCTATTTTAAATCGGGTAGGGCTTAATTGTGTACCATTCTCTGTGGAGATTGAAAGTTCTTCGTTTTTTACTTGAACGTTTATATAAGGATATAAGTTCTCGTCGATCGTGATTCGTAAGGACGCTGATTCTCCTTGCGTATATCCGAAAACGTACGACGGATTTCCCCCACGGCTGAATAGGCTGAACCAACTGTCGCTATACCCCATGGCGGTTGAGCCGACTTTTATCGCTGAATAGTCTCTGACGGAGATTTCTTTCGTGATAATATCCCCATTTCCTTTTACTTTCTTCGCCTCGATAGGCATTGCGCAAAAAGCGATCAACGCAAATAAGGCCATCATTCTTGTTCTCATATGAAGTGTAATTAATTTATACTCTTTTCTTATAAGACGAATGGAGTTGAAAAAACGTTACATCTAAAATGAAAAAAAAGAAGCTATCATTGACTTTTTTTGTGATAGCTTCTTTTTCTTACCCTAATAACAGGGAGGTAGATTAATTACTTTTAGGTTTTTCAACCATATGTTCTACTCTGTCTTTGACGTATTCGACTTGATTTTTACCCGTGTCTACCACGTCCTTTACTTTTTTCTTCGCCTTATCTGTAAGACCGTGGAGTTCGTTCTCCAGACATTCGAACTGTCCTTGATCTTCCATCCTGCGAAGTACGTAACCAACAACTACACCTACGGCTAAACCGAATAATACATTTTTCATAACTACTACTTTTTATGAGTTAAAACATTATTTTTTGTAATTATGAAACAGCAAGTCAACCGATAAGGTTGGTGTTTATTTGTTATTTTTCAGTAAATCCCTAATCTCGGTAAGTAATTGGATATCCGCAGGGGGAGCGACCGGAGCTTTCGGGGCTTCTTCCTTCTTCTTGCTTAAAGCATTAACGCCTTTGACAAGTAAAAAGACGGCGAAAGCAATGATTATAAAATCCAGTGTCACTTGTATGAAATTTCCGTAGTTAATGGAGACCGCCGGAGAGATCACCTTGTCTCCCTCCATTACAGCGTGCTTCAAGGTGATTTTTAAATCCGTGAAATTGACGCCACCTACAAGTAAACCTACCGCCGGCATGATCAGATCCGCTACGATAGAAGATACGATCTTTCCAAAGGCACCACCGATAATGATACCTACCGCCATGTCCACTACGTTACCTCGCATGGCGAACTGCTTAAACTCTTGTAATATTTTTTTCATAAAACAACGCTTTTTATATTATAACAACAAAATTAGCCATAAGTTGAATATTTTCAATGCTTATAGCGAAATTTGAAGAAATTATTTTTGATTTTCATGTTTTTGTTTGACCCATTTGAGCATTGATGTGTTATATCCTCTTTCTTTGGCCTTAGTCAATAAAAAGAGAATAGCCTCTTCTGGGAGTGTAGGCGTACGACTAAGTAGCCATAAATAGTCTGAGGTATTACTGCCTACGAGAGCGTATGAGTAATTATCCTCGTCAATTTCCATAATGTTGTACTCGGCGTAGAACCGCATAAAGAAACACACTTTTAATTTACTAGGACACGTAGGATCTGTTATTTTGGCTATACCTTTCGCTCGTTTGAAGGAACCGGAAAAATTACCCCAATATCCGCTGTTAACAACTTCTATATCTCCATTCGGGAGAAATGAGTATTCCACGGTAGCCCCTACGAGATTATGCTCAAAGCGATGATCAAAGCGTGCTATTTCAAACCATTTCCCCATATAGCGGTGTAAATCCAAAGTCTGGACGGTTTCTTTGTTTATAATGTGTTGAGTGCAAGATAAATTACACTGCATTATAAGACAGATGAGGCCTATTAGTTTAAATCGCATAGGTTTTTATTTTTATCTCATAATAAACATAGAGAGCCTCTAAAAAGTTTGAAAACGTTCATATTTTAGGATTTTTATTTTTTCGACAATCTGTGCTTTAACTTTTAATTTGAAATTTCTATCCTGTCTGAAGTGAGAAATTCGTAGTTGTGGCATTTCCGGACGATAGATTTAGATCCACGTTTTTATATGTTTTTTTGTATTGAAAATTTCATAGTTATGATTTGGAAAAATCATAACTATGAAATAAAAAGTCATAACTATGAAATAAATGACTCTTTACAGTGAAAAAAATATATGAAGATGTTTTAATTGTAAATGCTTGTTTGAGAGTTAGTAATCGTCAAGATGTCTAACTTTGCGTGTTTGTTTTCAGTTGGAATTTAAAATAGAGAGATATGGATGAGAAAGATTTGGTGGAAGGGATGCGAGAGTATATAAGTCTGTTACAAAAGGAAGGACGGTATTCCTCGGCGAAAAGTTATCAGGATGCGATGAACTCTTTTATACGGTATAGCGGGACGGATCGTATCCCATATACATATATAAATAAGGATACTCTTCGCCGGTACGAGGCTTATTTGTTGGAGAAAGGCTGCATGCGTAATACGGTCTCCACGTATATCCGCCGTTTGCGTTGTATCTATAACAAGGCGGTGGAGAATGGCGAGGCGGCGTTTATCCCTTCATTATTCAAGGGGGTTTTTACGGGTGTGGAAAGCCAGCGCAAGAAATCCTTGCCTCCGGGGGATTTGAATCGCCTGATGACTGTCCCGGTAAAAGGAGAGAAGTTGAGGAAGACACAACTGGCCCTTTGCTTGATGTTTCAATATGGGGGGATGTCGTTCGTTGATTTCGCCCATTTGAATAGGGGTAATATCAAGAACGGCATATTGGATTACAATCGCCAGAAGACCGGGACCTCTATGCGGTTGGAGGTCTTGGATACGGCGGAAGCTATGTATAAGGAGCTGGCAGGTGAGAGGGGTGGAGGCTCCGGCTATTTATTTCCCTTTTTAAGTGGGACGAAGAACGGCCATGAGGAATATCTCGAGTACACTGCGGCCTTGTCCCGGTTTAACCGGAACTTGAAGACGTTGAAAGAGGTTGCCGGAATAGTCTCGGATGTGACTTCCTACACGATCCGTCATTCCTTTGCCATGTCATTGAAGGAACAAAATGTCCCCATAGAGATGATCAGCGAGTTATTAGGCCATAAATCCATCAAGACAACCCAGATTTATCTGAGAAGTTTCTCGTTGGAGAAAATGACGGTGGTAAACAAGTCTTGCTTTGAGAATGTATATAATTATATGCCAGAGGTGGGATGAGGCTACTTGGGGAGTAGCGTTCATTTCACGGTGCAAATGTAGCAAAAAATAGCAAATAACAAGCAATCATTAGTTTTAGTTTGTGCTCCGACCTTGATTCTCCTTAAATCTTCGTTCTTATTCCTAGTGTATAGACATGGCAATAGAGACGAAATGATCTCGTATTTCCTACATCATCACGTCCCTTCTAAAAAATCGAACATACATTCCTGTAGAGACGGGGCGTGCCCCGTCTCTACAACCGGGTGATAACCGTTCTCGCACCTTTTAGGCTACTCCCCAAGTAGCCTAAGATTTCGAGAGATGGTAATTTTCAGTAATGCCATATTTGGAAATATAAAGCACTGTTTATCAAGATGATATAAAAGATTCTTGGTAGGGCTCTGAATTGCCGTGGGGTCTGTTTTCGGGCCACGGGATAACCACTGGAAAAGATAATCATAGAGATGGATATATTGACAGGCAAGTGCTCGGATAGGTTCATGGCGCATGTTCTGAAGCGACGTGACCAGGAGGCCGTCCGCTGGTACGTGCTCACGCTCCCTACCGCCGGTGGCGGGCGTGACAGGATCAGCCCCTCGAAGGGGCTGGACGCTGAGCTTTCCCGCCGTGAGCGTCGTGGTGAGGCGTTGTTCGAGTATTTCTCCCCCTCGTATGTCGAGGCGAGGAAGGTGGGCGGCAAGATGGTCAACACGAAACGGCCCCTGTTGTACAACTACGTGTTCGTCCACGCCTCGGAGGACGAGATCTTCCGCCTGAAGCGTACGCTTCCCCTGTATAATTTCCTCCCCCGGGTTTCCTCCGGCGGGCGGTCTTATTTCCCGTACCTCTCGGATCGTGAGATGGATACCTTGCGTTGGGTCGCGGCTTCTTACTCCAACGAGCTTCCGGTGTACGTGCCAGATAGCGGTCGCTTGTTGAAAGGCGACCGTGTGCGTATCACCTCCGGCCCTTTTACCGACATGGAGGCCGAGGTGGTGGTACAGCCGGGCGGTGGCCATAAGGACGTGATGGTGCGTATCCTCGATTGCATGTGGGTTCCCTTGTTCGAGGTGAGGCGAGGCGAGTATGAGTTGATCGAGCTGAACACGGGGGGCAAGCACGTGTATACCCATTTGGACAACGACCGTCTGTCGGAGGGCTTGCACGATGCCTTGGGCCGTTACCACGCCAGAGGCGTGGTAACGGATGAGGATGCCCGTCTGGCCCGTGAGGTCCTGCGTGGCTACGCCTCTCTCCGTGGTGAGACCGACGTGATCCGTTGCAAGCTTTACTCTTTGCTCCTTCCAGCCTATCTGCTTTTGGGCGAGTCGGATGAGTTCGATCGTTTGCACGCCACGATGCGCAGCATGCTCCCGGTGATAAAAGCGGGGCAATCCCGTGCCTTGTTGCTGGTCACGCTGTACGGCTGTACGGACAGCAGCCTCTACCAGCGCATGGCGCACGAGGGGGTTGACCCGTGGCTGGACGAGCCTTCTCCCAAGAAAAGTAAGTCTGTGTTGATACGTCGTCTACGTGATTACGACGGTTGGTTGAAACATAATGAATAATGAATAATTCAAAATTCATACATCATACATCATAATTCAAGACATGTCTTCCCTTCCTTCGGGCATCCGTTTGATGAACCTGTTGCGTGACCATTTGACAGAGATCATGGATCGTGAGCGTGCGAACCTGAACTCAATACACCTGTATTGTACGGGATCTTACTGGGTGTCGTTCGAGCGTTCTGCCTATCAGTTGCGTCGTGTGTTTCCGGATAGCGAGACTACGCCGCTGCGCCTGTTCGCTTATCCGTTCCCGATCGTGATGGTGTCCGTTACGGATCGCTCACTCCGTTTGTACGCCCGTAAACATATCTTGAGGAGGGACGAGACGGATTACAAGCTATTGACCGTCCCCGGGCTTCCCATGGCGGATTACCATGTATGGCACGCTGGCGAGGTGGAAGGCTTGCCCCAGCTGACATGAACTCCAAATATGAAGCGCTGGAAAAGTAATAAACTCAATTATGGTATAATGATTTTGATTGATGGTTGGCAATTAGCATGAAATTTCGTATATTTACTCTAGAGGAAAAATAATTGTCATAAATTAATGAAAGCGGACGTGCTAAATTCGATAAAAGAGACCTTACGTAAGGTGATCTTGATTTCCATCTGAAAGGCACTCATAAGGAAATGCCGTCCGATGAGATGGGTAATGGGGCGATAGACACCCATGAGCAATCTTAGGTGACTTGCGTCACTAACCTAAGATATTTTACCAACGCACCTAAGATACATGGTGGATGAACCTAGGATATTTTTTTAGTCAAAACAAATGCTTTGGGTCTGTTACGGATCTGAAGTGACTACTTATATACAATAATCATTATGTCAGAGGAAATCAAAATTGCTGTAGCTGGAACCGGTTATGTCGGGTTGAGTATTGCTACGCTGTTGGCACAGCATCATCCGGTCACTGCGGTTGACGTTATACCGGAGAAGGTGGAGACACTAAACCGGAAGCAATCTCCTATTCAGGATGAGTATATCGAAAAATACCTAAAGGAGAAGGAGTTGAACTTGACGGCTACGCTTGATGGAGCGTCCGCTTATCGTGATGCCGATTTCATCGTTATTGCGGCTCCTACCAATTATGATCCGGTGAAGAACTATTTTGATACGCACCATATTGAGGATGTGATCGATCTGGTATTGAGTGTTAATCCAAGGGCGGTGATGGTGATCAAGTCGACCATTCCGGTCGGATATTGCCGGAGTCTTTATCTGAGATACGCCCAAAAGGGTATTGAGCGACTCAATCTGCTGTTTTCTCCGGAGTTTTTGCGTGAGAGCAAGGCGCTTTATGACAATCTTTATCCCAGCCGTATAATCGTTGGTTATCCCAAATTGCTAAGCGATGAGTAATTCAATGCGGAGAATGAGGCGATCGAGAGGATTGCGGATATTCCGGGTTTGGAGAAGGCTGCCCACACGTTCGCCGCCCTGCTTCAAGAAGGTGCCATTAAACAGGATATTCCGGCGCTATTCATGGGAATGAAGGAGGCCGAGGCCGTGAAGTTGTTTGCTAATACCTATCTGGCTTTGCGTGTAAGTTATTTTAACGAGTTGGACACCTATGCAGAAGTGAAAGGTTTGGATTCGAGTGCCATCATCAAGGGCGTGGGGCTGGATCCTCGTATTGGCACGCATTATAACAACCCCAGCTTTGGTTATGGGGGCTACTGTCTGCCGAAGGACACCAAGCAGTTGCTCGCCAATTATCAGGATGTTCCCCAGAATATGATGACTGCGATCGTGGAGAGCAATCATACCCATAAGGATTTCATTGCGGACCAGGTGTTGCGCAAGGCCGGCTACTACGATTATAGCGAGAGGAACAGTTTCCGGTGCTCCGAAGAGCGAGAATGCGTCGTGGGTGTATACCGTTTGACGATGAAATCGAACAGTGACAATTTTCGCCAGTCCTCTATTCAAGGCGTGATGAAACGTATCAAGGCGAAAGGGGCCAAGGTGATCGTCTATGAGCCTGCATTGGAAGACGGGAGTTCTTTCTTCGGCAGTGCCGTGGTGAATGATCTCGCCCGTTTCAAGGAGATGAGCCACGCCATCATAGCCAATCGTTATGATGATTGTCTGGACGATGTGTTGGGAAAGGTCTATACGAGGGATATCTTCGGTAGGGATTGAATCTTTAGATGATGGCTTTACAAGAGAGGCTGGGAAGGAATAAGACCATACTGGCTAATTTTTCCTATCTGAGTTTGCTGCAGGTATTCGCTATTCTATTTCCATTGCTTACCTATCCTTACTTGCTTCGGGTTATAGGCTTGGAATTGTATGGCGTGATCATATTCGCTCAATCTATAATAAACTATGTATCGCTGGTGATCAACTTCGGGTTCAATATGTCCGGAGCGAGGAACGTGGCGATTTACAAGCAGGATAGGGCAAGATTATCCCGGATCGTCACATCCATTTATTGGTGTAAGTTCATTTTATGGCTTGTTTGCCTAGTCCTGTATTTATCGGTCATCAGTATGGTTCCGTTCTTTGAGGATCATTATTGGGTGTATGTCCTCTCTTTCCTTTTGACATTCAACGAGCTTCTGTTACCTATCTGGTTCTTTCAGGGGATTGAGAAAATGAAATATATCACATTCGTGAACCTATCTGCCCGCCTGTTGTTCGTGGTTGCTATATTCTTGTTTGTCCATCGGCAAGAGGATTATTTGCTGGTCCCCTTGTTAAACGGGATCGGGGCTATACTGGCGGGTTGTCTCTCTTTATATATCGTGTTGGGAAAAGAGAGAGTAAGGTTTTCCTTGATGCCGGTAAGGGAATTGCGATCGGCCTATAAGGAGAGCTTGCCCTTATTTGTTTCGATCCTGTCCACACAGATTTATGTGAACGTTAATAAATTGGTGATCGGTTCTTTTCTGGGGATGTTGGAGGTTTCCATTTATGATATGGCGGATAAGGTGCTTCTTTTGATGAAACTCCCAGCCTCCATGATAGCGCAAGCCGTTTTCCCGAAGATTTCCCGTGAACAGAATATTCGTTTTATCAATCATGTGATGTTCTTGTCGGTAGGGATCGCTTTACTTTTCTACATTAGTATGTTCTTCGGTAGTGACTGGTTGGTGTATCTTCTCGCCGGAGAACACATAGAAGAGGCTTCTGTCATTATGCGATTGCTGGGAATCTCTGCGATCTTGACATCTATCAATGGTTTCCTTGGAGGAAATCGTCTGGTCCCGCTAGGCTATTCGTCCGTGTATATGAGAGTGATGGTTGGAAATTGTCTGTTTTTTCTGACGGCTATGGGCTTGTTGTGGCTGACAGGAAGCATAACTATGTATACGGTTACGGTAATGGCCGTAGGGGTGGAAGTGTTTTGCTTTGTGTCGTTAGTTTATAGGAACTGGCGATTAGGGTTGTAGGGTTTAATAAAATAGTAATACTTATTTAGGATATATATCTAAATAAAGTGTTATAACAGAGATTTATTAAGAATATGTTGTTTTTCATTATAGCGTTTTTTCTCTTTTTTTATGTGTATATAAAAAGAATGATAAGGGATAGCTTTTCGAAAAAGGTCATATTGTCTTTTTGGACTATATGGTTTATATCTTTGGTTATATCTACTTTCAATCCTTATGGACTTTATCCGGTATCTGATGAAGTATATGTAATCATGTTACTAAATGTTTCTGCTATTATATTAGGTTTTTCTTCTGTAAAAGTTAATAAAAATATATGTTTAGACAAAAAGGTATATTTATATTCTCGTTCTTTGAATCGGTTTATTTATAGTAAAAAATATTTAATAATACTTTTTGTGTCTATCATTTTATTAGGAAGTCTCCTCGTAAAATATTGGAATGTAGTATTATCTATGAATCTTGTAGGAGTTGATGCTTTTGAAATACTAAATGATGATCTTTATAGCATAGATTTTGTTTTTTATACATTCTTTGCTCCTCCATTGTTTTATTGCTCAAATGCTATATTAGCTTATTGTTTGTTTTTTAAGCGAGTGTATAATCGGATGATTATAATATATATATATAGGATTATGCTCTTATAGGTGGAGGTAGAACGAACTTTTTAGTTCTATTGTTTGCTGTGTTTTTTGTTTTTATGATAACTGGAATTAAACTTAAATTTAAATATATATTTTCGTTATGTGTGTTTAGTTTGTTTATATATGTTGTGATTAGTTATTTTTCTGCTTTTAGGTTTGACATGCAGGAGTTTTCATTGGATACTATTAGAGACGGTTGTGAGCGATATTTGTGTGCGTGAACGCATGGAGGAGCTGTTCGAGGAGCATCGTCCGGATTACGTGTTTCATGCCGCGGCTTACAAGCATGTGCCTATGATGGAGGATAATCCGGAGGAGAGTGTCCGCAACAACGTGGACGGTACCCGGGTGATCGCAGACTTGGCGGTGAAATACGGCACGAGGAAGTTCGTTATGGTATCGACCGACAAAGCGGTGAATCCCACGAACGTGATGGGCTGCTCGAAACGTATTTGCGAGATCTACGTGCAGAGCTTGGATCAAGCCATCAAGGATGGGAAGGTGAGCGGTCGCACGCAATTCGTGACGACTCGTTTCGGCAATGTGCTGGGATCGAACGGTTCCGTGATCCCGTTATTCAAGGAGCAGATCAAGCGGGGCGGTCCGGTGACGGTGACGCACAAGGATATCATTCGTTTCTTCATGCTGATACCGGAGGCTTGTAAGCTGGTCCTAGAGGCCGGTACGATGGGTAATGGGGGAGAGATCTTCGTGTTCGATATGGGTAAACCTGTACGGATCGTGGATCTGGCTGAGCGGATGATTCGTCTGAGCGGGGTGAAGGGAATCGAGATCCGGTTCACGGGATTGCGAGACGGGGAGAAGTTGTATGAGGAGGTACTCAATGAGGAGGAGACCTCCAAGCCTACTTTTCATCCGAAGATCAAGATCGCCCAAGTCCGTGCGTATGACTATGCTGACGCCAATCTGCGGATTGATGCCTTGGTACATGCTTGTGCCGTGGAGGGGGATATGCGGATCGTGAAGCGGATGAAGGAGATCGTTCCTGAGTTCAAGAGCCAGCATTCTAAATATGAGGTGTTGGATGAATAGAGCGAAATAAAAAGTAAATTGCGCTTAAAATAATAGTATTATATAAATGATATTCAGTTGTTTAATCGTATTCGATGTCTTTGAGGCTTTTATGGATTTATCCGTGAGGGCCTATGCTATTAATGTTGATTTAAATATAGCGTCAAAAAAGAAGAGCCTCCCCAGAGGCATTTGCAAGAAAAGAGAAGGAACCATGTGGGTTTTGTGATGAAAAGATAGGATGATAGAGATTTTGTAGAATCGATATAAGGTCAAGGTTTTGTACCGGTCTTCTTTTCCCGTAAAGGGATTTAGAAGGCTGGTTCTGTTTTTATATATGTATTTGAAAATCCGTATGTAAGTACGGTGTCCGGCCATATGCGGCGCAGGGATAAACATTCCCCCTGCGTTCGCATGATGAAAAAGATCTATGAGCGTTTGAGAGAGAGATTGGGGCATAAGCCCACGGTGAAGAATTTTGACGCGTTCTTGGTAACGTTGGGGCCGGATGAGCGGGAGTCTTGGAAAATGGATGTGTGTAGTTTGGGATATGGAGATTATTATAGGAAGATGCCCGGGGCGTACCGTAAATTTATCCGGAAGTATATGGAGCATGACCGGGAGTGCGAACGGTGTTATATACGTAAGTATACGGTGCGTGGTGATTTGTTGTATTCCCCATTTCGTCCGGAACTCTTGTTGGAGCTAGTGAAGCTTGTGGAGTTTACGGATCGTGAGACTCCCCCTTCCTCCTTGGAAATAGCCTCTTGCCTGTTGATGGGGTTTGATTATCCGGGCTCGGTGCGTGGCTTGGCTTCTCATTTGCGAGAGGCGGGGCATTCTGCGGAAGCAGTCTTGGTGCTCGCTGGAAAGAGGGAGGTGACGGATGAGTTTTAAAAGAGATATGGATTTGAATGTTAGTTAAGAATAGCAGGTTTTTATTGTCTTTGAAAAGAGGTATTTTTGGTTTTTTTTATTTTTAATTAGTTGAATATTACTTGTTTGATGGATAAAACTACGAACGTTCGTCTCTTCTGGGCCATCTTACCTTTGTGTCGTGCTCCATAAGGGGTATATAACCATAAAAATTAAAAGATATGGCACAAGGTTTTAAGTTGGTGTTGCGTCCGTCGAAGCCGGGCGAGAAGGATTCAGAGAAAAAGTTTTATGCGGTGTCGAAAACGAATGGTACCTCTAGTATGAAAACGCTATGTAAGTTGATCTCGGCACGTAGTACGGTGTCGTCGGCAGATGTGAAGGCGGTATTGGATAACCTTAATTTCGTGTTGGATATGGAGCTTCAGGAGGGGCGTATCGTAAGGCTCGGCGATTTCGGGAGTTTTCGGATCTCGGTGAGCAGTGATGGTGTAACAGATAAAAAGGATTTCAATTCGAGTATGCTGCGCCCGCTGCGTATCATTTTCACTCCGGGAGGTGAGTTGAAGGATACGAAGAAGACACTGGAGTACTCACGGATCTCCCAAGATGGTACCACCGCGGAGGCTGGTGGCTCTGATAGTGATAGCCTGAGTGAGATTTAACGTGCAACTGGTAATGGTCGTGCTACTTTGCGTGGCCGGCCTTACCTTAGTGTTCTGTGGTTTTTGGGTGGCTCCTTCCGGTGAGATAGATAACAGCGTACTGGTCACATTTGGGGAGATCTGCACGTTTGCCGGCGCGCTGTTTGGGGTGGACTACTCTTATAAATTGAAAATTAAGGATTGAAAATTGAAAATTTGAGTTAAGATGGAAAAGGATGAGAAGAGATTGACAGAGCATTTTCGTATGGACGAGTTTGTTTATAGTGCGATGGCGGTGGAACTTGGACTTAATAATGCGTTGCCTTCGGAGGTAATACCGGTGATACGGAATCTAATGGTGCGGTTGTTGGAACCTTTGCGTATATATCATCGATAGCCTATGTATATCATGAGTGGCTATCGAAGCGAAGAGTTAAACCGATTGGTGGGAGGTGCCCCTAGCTCGCAACATATGAAGGGGGAGGCGGTAGACATTTACACGGTGGACCGCAACCGACTATTGGAGGACTTGGTGGCAAGCCGCCTGAATTTTGATCAGGCGATCCTTTATCGTACGAAGGGATTCATACATCTTTCATTAAAAAAACAAGGGGTGAACAGAAAACAGATTTTATTTAAATAGGAGGGGGTATGAGTGGATTTTGGAAAAAAGGATACTATATATTGTGTTTTATCGTACGTACATTATATAACTTGTTAAGCCTTGAAAAAAAAACTAAAAAATAATGCCCGATAAATTTGGACCGTATGTTTTATAGCATTACTTTTGCACCCGCAATCGAGAGAGAACGGCGCTTCAGAAATGATGGAAACGTGGAGGTATCCTTGGGTAGGGGATGAGGTTGGCTAGGCCAAGCGATAATTTCCAACCGCCCGGAGATCGGCTTGAGAAAAAAAACTTGAAAATTTTTCATCGAAAAATTTGGAGGTTAAGAAAAAGTCCTTACCTTTGCAGCCGCAATCGAGAAACGATAGCGACAAGAGTTCTTTGATAGATTTACATAATTCAACAAGTAGTACAAGTATTGGAGAAGAGATTCTCCGGATTAATACCGTCAAAAGAAGTATGACTTTGGACTACGATAAACGGATTCCGGAGCGAGGATATGATAAAACAATTTAAACAACGAAGAGTTTGATCCTGGCTCAGGATGAACGCTAGCGACAGGCTTAACACATGCAAGTCGAGGGGCAGCGGGGGTAGCAATACCCGCCGGCGACCGGCGCACGGGTGAGTAACGCGTATGCAACTTACCTATCAGAGGGGGATAACCCGGCGAAAGTCGGACTAATACCGCATGAAGCAGGGATCCCGCATGGGAATATTTGCTAAAGATTCATCGCTGATAGATAGGCATGCGTTCCATTAGGCAGTTGGCGGGGTAACGGCCCACCAAACCGACGATGGATAGGGGTTCTGAGAGGAAGGTCCCCCACATTGGTACTGAGACACGGACCAAACTCCTACGGGAGGCAGCAGTGAGGAATATTGGTCAATGGCCGAGAGGCTGAACCAGCCAAGTCGCGTGAGGGATGAAGGTTCTATGGATCGTAAACCTCTTTTATAAGGGAATAAAGTGCGGGACGTGTCCCGTTTTGTATGTACCTTATGAATAAGGATCGGCTAACTCCGTGCCAGCAGCCGCGGTAATACGGAGGATCCGAGCGTTATCCGGATTTATTGGGTTTAAAGGGTGCGTAGGCGGCCTTTTAAGTCAGCGGTGAAAGTCTGTGGCTCAACCATAGAATTGCCGTTGAAACTGGGGGGCTTGAGTATGTTTGAGGCAGGCGGAATGCGTGGTGTAGCGGTGAAATGCATAGATATCACGCAGAACCCCGATTGCGAAGGCAGCCTGCCAAGCCATGACTGACGCTGATGCACGAAAGCGTGGGGATCAAACAGGATTAGATACCCTGGTAGTCCACGCAGTAAACGATGATCACTAGCTGTTTGCGATACACTGTAAGCGGCACAGCGAAAGCGTTAAGTGATCCACCTGGGGAGTACGCCGGCAACGGTGAAACTCAAAGGAATTGACGGGGGCCCGCACAAGCGGAGGAACATGTGGTTTAATTCGATGATACGCGAGGAACCTTACCCGGGTTTGAACGCATTCGGACCGAGGTGGAAACACCTTTTCTAGCAATAGCCGTTTGCGAGGTGCTGCATGGTTGTCGTCAGCTCGTGCCGTGAGGTGTCGGCTTAAGTGCCATAACGAGCGCAACCCTTGCCACTAGTTACTAACAGGTAAAGCTGAGGACTCTGGTGGGACTGCCAGCGTAAGCTGCGAGGAAGGCGGGGATGACGTCAAATCAGCACGGCCCTTACATCCGGGGCGACACACGTGTTACAATGGCGTGGACAAAGGGAAGCCACCTGGCGACAGGGAGCGAATCCCCAAACCACGTCTCAGTTCGGATCGGAGTCTGCAACCCGACTCCGTGAAGCTGGATTCGCTAGTAATCGCGCATCAGCCATGGCGCGGTGAATACGTTCCCGGGCCTTGTACACACCGCCCGTCAAGCCATGGGAGCCGGGGGTACCTGAAGTCCGTAACCGCGAGGATCGGCCTAGGGTAAAACTGGTGACTGGGGCTAAGTCGTAACAAGGTAGCCGTACCGGAAGGTGCGGCTGGAACACCTCCTTTCTGGAGCTTCAGGATTCCGTACCGAGGTCATACGAGGTATTGATCCCCTTGTGCTGCTGTTGAGATTATGTTTATTATATAGATCAATGACCGGAAGGCCGGTCGGAGAGAAAAAGATGACGCTGGGACGTAAGTCTTGGCAAAGTTGACAGTCCTATAGCTCAGTTGGTTAGAGCGCTACACTGATAATGTAGAGGTCGGCAGTTCAACTCTGCCTGGGACTACTCCGAATGAGGGGGATTAGCTCAGCTGGCTAGAGCATCTGCTTTGCACGCAGAGGGTCAACGGTTCGAATCCGTTATTCTCCACACATCCCGCGAGGGAAAGAGGATCTTTGACATGTTGGACATCAAAAAGAAGAAACAAGTAGAGCGAGCTTAAGATATATCAACCCGTGCGTCAAGTGCGAGGTGAGAGAAAGTAAGCAAGGGCAGACGGTGGATGCCTTGGCTCTCGGAGGCGACGAAGGACGTGATAAGCTGCGAAAAGCCCGGGGGAGGCGCAAATAGCCGTTGATCCCGGGATATCCGAATGGGGCAACCCGGCAGGCTGAAGGCCTGTCATCCCGAAAGGGAGGCGAACGTGGGGAACTGAAACATCTAAGTACCCATAGGAGGAGAAAATAAACAATGATTCCGTAAGTAGTGGCGAGCGAACACGGAAGAGCCCAAACCCATGTCGTCTAGGCGACACGGGGGTTGTAGGACCACGACGTGGCAAGAAGGAAGGGAAATGGAACGCCTTGGAAAAGTCGGCCATAGACGGTGAAAGCCCGGTACATGACTCCCTTACGAAGCCTAGTGGTATCCTGAGTAGCGCGGGGCACGAGAAATCTTGCGTGAAGCAGCGGGGCCCATCCCGTAAGGCTAAATACTCCCGAGAGACCGATAGCGAACCAGTACCGTGAGGGAAAGGTGAAAAGAACCCCGAGCAGGGGAGTGAAATAGACCCTGAACCCGTCTGCCTACAAGCGGTCGGAGCGTCGTAATGACGTGACGGCGTGCCTTTTGCATAATGAACCTACGAGTTACCTTCCCCGGCAAGGTTAAGTACCTAAGGTACGGAGCCGAAGCGAAAGCGAGTCTGAACAGGGCGCCAAGTCGGGGGGGGTAGACGCGAAACCGAGTGATCTACCCTTGGCCAGGTTGAAGGTTGGGTAACACCAACTGGAGGACCGGATGGGTAAGCGTTGAAAAGCTTTCCAATGAGCTGAGGGTAGGGGTGAAAGGCTAATCAAACTCGGAGATAGCTCGTACTCCCCGAAATGCATTTAGGTGCAGCCTCTTTATAGTATATCGTGAGGTAGAGCGACTGATTGGATGCGAGGGCTTCACCGCCTATCAAGTCCAGATAAACTCCGAATGCGCGATATATATTTACAGGGAGTGAGGGCGCGGGTGCTAAGGTCCGTGTCCGAGAGGAGAAGAATCCAGACCACCGGCTAAGGCCCCCAAATGATCGTTAAGTTGAACTAACGAGGTCGGATCGCAGAGACAGCTAGGATGTTGGCTTGGAAGCAGCCATTCATTTAAAGAGTGCGTAACAGCTCACTAGTCGAGCGATCTGGCGTGGATAATAATCGGGCATAAACGATCTGCCGAAGCCGTGGATGTCGCAAGACATGGTAGGGGAGCATTCCATGCCGCGTCGAAGATGAGGGATGACCCTTGTTGGAGCGCATGGAAAAGCAA